>CAZYHE010000598.1:0-3358 GCA_964647225.1 uncultured Anaerolineales bacterium | reverse complement strand
AGGTTGCTTTATCTTGGCGCTCTTGGCGTCTTGGCGGTTCTGGTTTGTCCGGCTTGGATTGATTTCAGCCTCTTTGGCGGAGCGCGTCCACGGGGCGGAGGTCTTGCACCGCCGCGATGACCCGCGCCGCGATCGCATCTGCGAGAGCGGGTTGGTCGGGCCGGTCGGCGAACCGCGGCCCGACCAGCATCACGGCGCTGAGCATGGATCGGGTCACGCAGGCCCGGTAGTCGAGCTTGAAATCGTCGAACGCGTACTCGTTGCGCGCGTGCCGGGGGAGCAGGTCGAAGTAGTCACGCAACAGCCGCGCTTCGTTGGCGCGACGCTGGGCCACGGTCATGCTCTTCACGAGGAAGAACGACACATCGTTTGCCGCCAGGCCCCGGCCCGCGAGCTGCCAGTCAATGAGCACCGGTTTGCCCTGCCGCTCCGGGCAGAAGAGCAGGTTCTCGGGATGAACGTCCCCGTGGAAGAGCGTGGTTGGCGCCGCGAGGCGGTGCGCGGCGACGGCGTCCGCGTGCTGCCACAGCCACTCGAAGTCGGCCGCCGCATCGGCCAGCAGCGTCCGGTATTTGCGCTTGAATAGTTCCCAGCATTGCGCCATGTTGAAGCGGATCACCGCCGCAAACTGCCCCGGCTCCAGCGCCGGCGCCCGGAGATCGCCCCAGAAGCCGGCGTGGATTTCCGCCAGCAGCGCGAGCACATCGCGCACTTGTGGCAAGGCGCAGCCGGCCACCTGGGATCCGGGCCGCGCCGGAGACACATCCTCCATCACCAGCGTCCCGCGCGCGAATGCGCCGTACAGCCTGGGCACAGGGCGCACCTGGTTCTCCGCCAGGAGCCGGTAGATCTGGGCTTCCCAGTCAGCGCCCTGCGCCTGGAATTTGACCACGACCGAAGATGGTTCACAATCGGGGGTGGCGTAGTTGAGCCGCACGCGGGCGATCTTGCCCAGCAAGCTCGGGCCGCCGTAATCCGGCGCGACTTCGATCGAGACCAGACGGCCGCCCGTACCGGCGGGCGCGAGGACGCTGTTCAACCAGTCAACGGTGATGTCTGAGGCGGATGCGGGGGTGTTCAAGGCAGTCTCCTTGCCGCACAATGATCTTCGAGGATCATTATCCGACAGGAGTTCTGAAAATGCAAAAGCTTAAACTTGGAAAGATCTATACAAAGGAGAGAAAGATATGAAGCTCAAGCGTTTGGGCCGCACCGGCCTGAAGGTTTCGGAAATCTGTCTGGGTACGATGACGTTTGGGAACCAATGTGATGAGCCGGCGTCACACGCCATCATGGACAAGGCGTTCGAGCACGGCGTCACCTTCTTCGACACCGCCGATGTCTATCCGCTGGGTGGCGGGCTGGAGCGCGCGGGCCGCACCGAGGAGTTCGTCGGCACGTGGCTCAAAGGGCGGCGCGAGCAGATCGTGCTGGCGACCAAGTTCAACGGGCGGATGGGCGATGGCCCGAATGACGCGGGCGGGTCGCGCAAGCATATCCTCCAGGCGGTCGAGGCCAGCCTGCGCCGCTTGCAGACCGACTATATTGACCTCTACCAGATGCACGCCCCCGACTACGAGACGCCGCTCGATGAGACGCTGCGGGCGCTGGATGACCTGGTGCGCAGCGGCAAGGTGCGCTATGCCGGCTGCTCCAACTATCCCGCCTGGCTGTTGACCAAGGGGTTGTGGATCAGTGACAAACTGGGGCTGGCGCGTTTCGACTGCGTGCAGCCGCGCTACAATCTCTTGTTTCGCCACATCGAGGCAGAACTCTTCCCGCTGGTCGTGGATCAGGGGATCGGCGTGATCAGTTACAACCCGCTGGCCGGGGGTATGCTCACCGGGCGCTACCAGGCCGGGCAGGCGCTCCAGGAGGGCACGCGCTTTGCGCTGCAGAACGCCGGGCCGATCTATCGCGCCCGCTACTGGCAGGAAGCGACGATGCAGGCGGTGGACCAGTTCAAGCAGGTCTGCGCCGAGCGCAATGTGTCGGTGACGCAGGTGGCCCTGGCCTGGGTGCTGGCGCAGCCGGCTGTCACCTCAGCCATCGTCGGTGCGAGCAGCGCCGAGCAGCTTGACCAATCGCTGCCCGCCATCGCGCTCAAGCTCGACGAGGGGCTGCTGGCGATTTGTGACGACATCTGGTATCAGCTCCCGCGCGAGCGCAGCAAGGATGTGGCGTTCCGTTAGTTTACGTGCCTGGCACTTCGGAGCAAGTGCCAGGCACGTTGCAGCCAAATCTGAAGAGGCAGGCAATGGAATTGCGGGAGATTGATTTCGAGGCCGGCGGTATGCATCTGCACGGCCTGGAAGGGCCGGACGCCGGCCCGGCCCTGGTGTTGCTGCATGGCGCCACCAGCAACAGCTACTCCTGGATGAGCGTGATCCCCCAGCTCGCCCAACGCTGGCACATCTACGCGTTCGATCTGCGCGGGCACGGCCTGTCCGGCCGGCCCGCCGACCTGGCAGGCTACAATTTCAAGTATCACGTGGCCGACACCGTCGCGTTGCTGCGCGATGTGGTGCGCGAGCCGGCCGTGCTGATGGGCCATTCGTATGGCGCGGTCATCGCGGCGCTGACCGGGATGCCGGCCGCGGCTTGGCTGCGCGGGATCGTCCTGGAAGACCCGCCCCTGCATCTGCGCCGGGACAACACGGACAGCAAGCTCGATTATTTCAGATGGGTGTATGAACTGCGCCAGACCGCGCAGACCGTCGAGGAGATCATGCCGTTGCTGTCTGCCTGGAACCCGGCGCTGCCCGCCGAGATCCTCCGGCCCTTCGCACAGAGCCTGGCCTGGTTGGATCCCAACTATCTGGTCGCCATCACCTGCGGCAACGAGCGTGAGACCGCGCGCGATGTGGACTTCGCGGCGCATATCCGCGGGATCGCCTGCCCGGTGCTGGTGATGCAAGCCGATCCGGCCAGGGGGGCGGCGTTGGTGCAGCAAGACCTGGATTTCTTCATGGCGCACGCGCGGGACGCCCGGCTGGTCACCTTCCCTGGGGCGGGGCACAGTATTGACCTGGACCAACCCGTTGCGTTCTTGCGGGCTTTTGACGAGTTTGCTGCCGGGCTGGGTTAGCTGTTTGCGGGGGCATTTTGGGGCACTTTGCCGTTCCAAAATACCGCACCGCAACTTTGCGATTGAGGTTCCTGTCGTGAAGTTCGCCGGTTGGAGGTACATGGGCCGAGGGGAATAATGCCGGGTTGGGCTGTGGATGCTGGCGCTTGTCGCCAGCATCAGAGGCGGCTGCCGCGCCGTTGCGGTTCACGACCCCGTTTATCTCGCTGATTCAGTATCCGACATCTGTGAGCAGCCGAGACGAGGCATGGGCGAACGTCGGAGCTTCAG
>CAZYHE010000597.1:0-3359 GCA_964647225.1 uncultured Anaerolineales bacterium | reverse complement strand
TGCCCGGCAACGACGGGCGTGGCTGAACGACTTGGCAGCACTGCGTAAACAGATTGAGCAGGATGGGGGATTATCTGTCGGCGCCACCAAGGAAGAGGTTGTAGAACAACTGCGAAAGACTCGCCGCGAAATTTTCTCGGCCGAGTATGCGCATTTCAACAAGGACTCGCATGACCACTGACTCATCCACACTGAGCGATACCCAACTCACCCCCCGCCGTTCGCGCGGGCTGTTCCGTGATGCGCTGCACCGGCTGCTTGCCAGTTGGAACGGCCGCGTGGGGCTGATCGTCGTCGGCTTCATTTTCCTTGTGGCTGTCGGCGCGCCCATCGTCAGCCCCTATGACCCGTCCACCGACTCCAACCTGGAAGAGTCGCGCCAGGCGCCTTCCAGCCAGCATCTCTTCGGCACCGACCGGCTCGGCCGTGATATGCTGCGCCGCATCGCACACGGCGCACGCATTTCGCTGCTCGTGGGCCTGGCCGTGGTGGCGGGCGCGAGCGCGATGGGTGTCACCTTGGGCATGCTGTCCGGCTATCTGGGCGGCAGCGCCGATACCATCATCATGCGGGTCATGGATGTGCTGCTGGCCTTCCCCGGCATCCTGCTGGCGATCGCCATCGTCGCGGTGCGCGGGCCGGGCCTGCTGAATACGATGCTCGCGGTAGCCGTGGTCGGCATCCCCGGTTACGCGCGCGTCATGCGTTCGATGGTGCTTTCGTTACGCGAACGCGAGTACGTCCTGGCCGCGCGCATGGTGGGCACGCGCGACCGGCGCATCATGTTCCGGCATATCTTCCCCAACAGCCTGTCGCCCCTGATCGTCCAAATGACCCTGGGCATCGGCGGCGCGATCCTCTTTGCGGCCGCGCTGGGGTTCCTCGGCTTGGGCGCGCAGCCCCCCCTCCCCGAATGGGGCGCCATGATCAGCGACGGGATCCCCTTCCTGCGCACCGATCCGCACATGGTCTTCTTCCCCGGCATCGTGATCATGATCACCGTGCTGGGGTTCAACCTGCTCGGCGACGGCCTGCGCGACGCCCTGGATCCACAGCAAACCATCAAATGAAACGGGGCGCGGATGGACACGGATGAACGCAGATTCTTTCTTCATTCTCCGTGTTGATCTGCGTATATCCGCGGCCGCCCTCCGCGCAAGAAGTTGTACACAGCGCACAAAGACCAATGAAGAGAGAGGCATATGACCCCAAGCGATCTATCAACACTCGACCGCGCCATCTGTGGTGAGATATGGGCCAGCGATGCCGCGGCGCGCACCCTGGAGCGACTGTGCCAGGAATGCAACGGCCGCTTCGCCGGCAGCGACGACTACCGCCGTGCGGCCGAGATGGTGGCCGGCTGGTGGCGCGAAATCGGCCTGAGCGACGTGCGGCTGGAGCCGTTCCCCTTCACCGCCTGGGAACGCGGGAACGCCAGCCTCAGCCTGACCGCGCCCGCGGTGCGCGCCTACCCGTGTCTGGCGCTGCCTTATGCGCCGGCGTGCGATCTGGAGGCCGAAGCGATTGACCTGGGCTTCGGGCTGGAGGCGGACGTGAGCCGCGCCGGCGACGCGATCCGGGGCAAGATCGCCCTGGTGAAGAACGGCGGCCCAGCCGGGGGCCGCCCCGAACACCGGCTCCAGAAGTACGCCCGCGTCAAGGCCGCCGGCGCGGCCGCGTTCCTCTTCGTGGACGATCAGCCGGGGATGCTCCCGCCGACCGGCAGCCTGGTCTTCATCCAGGACGGGCCGCTCGACCAGGCGCTGCCGAGCGCCGGCATCCCGTTTGAAGCCGGACAAGACCTGGCGCGTTGGGCCAAGACGGGTGTGCCGCTCCGTCTGCGCTTGCGGCTGGAGAACCGGCTGTGGCGGGCCGAGTCGTGGAATGTAGTGGGGGAATTGAACCGCACGCACCCTGAGCCTGTCGAAGGGCAGCCAGGCGCTTCGACACGGCCTGACGGCCAGTCCGCGACCGGCGATGCGCCCGCGTTCGTCGTCAGCGGCCACCTGGACGGCCACGACATCGCCCAAGGCGCGATTGACAACGCATCCGGGATTGTGGCGATGACCGAGATCGCCCGCGCGCTGGCGCCGATACGAACGCAACTTCAACACGACATCCGCTTCATCGCGTTCGGCGCGGAGGAGCTGGGAATGCTCGGCTCCTACGCCTATGTCGAGCAGCATCGCGCCGAACTGGATGCCCTGCGCTTCGTCTTCAACCTGGACTGCGTCGGCACGGGCAACCGGGTCGGCTTCGGGTTGCAAGATTGCGGCGAGCTGGCGCCCGTCTTCCGGGAGATGGCCGCTGCGCTGGCGACCGACCTCGACGTGGGCGAGTACCTGGTGCCCTTCTCCGACCAATTCCCCTTCACCGTGCAGGGGATCCCGTCGGCCTTCATCCACACGAGCGGCGACAAGGGGCCGCGCGGCTGGGGTCACACCGCAGCCGACACCCTCGACAAGGTCAGCGTGCAGGCGATCCGGCTGGCGGCCGCGGCCGTGGCGCGCATGATCGTGCGCGTGGCAACGGATGCATCACCCTGGCCGGGCCGGCGCCGCACGCCCGACGAGGTCAAGGCGACGCTGCAAGCCCAGGGCACGGAGCCGCTCCTGCGCGCGGAGGAACAATGGCCGTTCAAATGAACCATCGCGACCGTATCCTGGCGGCCATCCGCCACCAGCCCACTGACAAGCCGCCAACCGACATCTGGGCCACGGCCGAGGTGTGGGACAAGCTCCAGGCGCACTTCGGCGTTGACAGCAACCTGGCTGTTTATGACAAGCTCGACATTGATGGCATCATGGGGATCGCACCGCCCTACATCGGCCCGGAGTTGCGCGTAGACCCGGCATGGCCGGCCGGATACCACGAGGACGCCTGGGGGATGGGCTATCAGCAGCAAGCCTATGCGACCGGCAGCTATGGCGAACAGGTGCATTTTCCCCTCGCCCAGGCCGAGACCATCGCCGACCTGGAAGCCTACCGTTGGCCTTCACCCGACTGGTACGATTATACCGCCATCCCGGAACTGGCCGCGCAGTACCCCGACCGGGCGATCATGTGCGGCTACACCGCGGTCTTCTACTACCACAACAAGCTGCGCGGCCTGGAATTATCGTTGATGGATCCGATCCTCCGGCCCGAGTTCACGCACTATCTGATCGGACGCATCTCGGAATTCTTCACGGAGTATCACCGCCGCTGCTTCGAGGCCGGCCGCGGGGTGATTGACGTGACCCAGGTGACGGACGATTTCGGGTCGCAGCACGGTCTGCTGATCAGTCCGCGCATCTTCGACACCTTCTACCGCGCGGGAGTCCAGCGCGGGATTGACCTGGCGAAGGCCTACGGCATCA
>CAZYHE010000596.1:0-3360 GCA_964647225.1 uncultured Anaerolineales bacterium | reverse complement strand
GCACTTCGAGCGGCATGTCGCCGAACGCGTGGGTCGAGCAGCTCAGGCACGGGTCGTAGGCCCGGATCACGGCCTCGACGCGGTTGAGCATCCCTTCTTCCAGCCGGTCGGCGCGCACGTAACGCTTGGCGACCTGCAGGACGCTGCGGTTGAGCGCCAGGTTGTTGTTGCCCGTGGCGATGATCATGTTCATGTCGCGGATCAGGCCGTTCTCGTCAATCTTGTAGTGATGGAACAGCGTGCCGCGCGGCGCCTCGCTGATGCCGATCCCCTCCAGCGCGTTCACGCCGGCCGTGGCGCGCACGTGTTTGTCGAGGATGTGCGGGTCGTTGACGAGCTGCAAGATGCGTTCCAGCGAGTAGAGGATCTCGATCAGCCGGGCGTAGTGGTAGTAGAACGAACTGAGCACGGCGCGACGATCCACCGCCCGGAACTCGGCCCACTCCTGGTCAGCCTTGGGCGTGCCGCAGCGGTCAATGATGTTCAGCCGCGCCAGCGGGCCAACGCGGTAGATGCCGTCGGGATAGCCGAGCGGCTTGTAGTAGGGCGATTTGAGGTAGGAATACGGCTCGACCGCTTCGCCGATATAGTCCATGTAGCGGGTCGGGTCCACCTCGTCGGCGATCACCTTGCCGTTTGCATCGGTGAAACGCAGCCGGCCGTGGTAGTGCTCCAAACCACCATCCGGCGTCACCAGGCCCATGAAAAGGGTCGGGAAGTTGCCGAAGGTGCGCGCCTCTTCCTGGTACTTGCTCAGGCTGTTCTTGAACCACTCCAGGGTGCGCTGCGAGATGGTGAATGCTTCGAGCAGCCCCGCCGAGATGCGATCGCGCACTTCGGGGGTCAGCGGCGCGCTCACGCCGCCCGGCACCACCCAGGTCGGGTGGACGCGTTTGCCGCCCAGCCACTCGATGATGGATTGCCCATATTTGCGCAGCCGGATGCCGTCACGCGCCAGCTCAGGATATCGCTGCATCAGGCCGAAGATGTTGCGCTGCGCGGGATCGGAATCCATGCCCAGCAGCAGATCGGGCGACGACAGATGGAAGAAGCTGAGCGCGTGCGACTGGACCATCTGCGCCAGGTTCATCAGTTTGCGCAGCTTGACCGCCGTCTCGGGGATGCGCACGGCCATGATCTGATCGCACGCTTTGGCCGAAGCCATCAGATGGCTGACCGGGCAGATGCCGCACGAGCGCGCGGTCAGGGCCGGCATCTCGTAGAACGGCCGGCCCTCGGCCAGCTTCTCGAAGCCGCGGAAGTCAGTGACCTGGAAGTGCGCGTCGCCGACCTGGCCCTGTTCGTCCAGGAAGATGGTTACTTTGCCGTGGCCCTCGATCCGGGTCACGGGATTGATGACGATAGTACGTGTGTCCATGATATTCCTTCAACGGTTCCAGACAGGATTTACAGGATGAACAGGATAACGAACGCATCCTGTAAATCCGGTCCATCCTGTCAAGTCAGACTAGCGTCCAAATCGCGTCAATGCGCCGGGGTCGGGCATCCGGCCGGCCAGCAGCTCACTGACGACATGGTAGATGGCATCGGGCGGCGGCGGGCAGCCGGGGACGAACAGCTCCACCGGGACGAACTCGTGTACCGGTCGGGCGCGCAGCAACAGCGCCGGCACCCCTTCTTCCCCGAACGTCGGCAGGCCCTGGTTCAATGTCGCATGTTCGACGTACGCGCGCTCCAACACCTCTTTGAGCGAGAACTCGTTGCGCATCGAAGGCACATTGCCGGTCACCGCGCAATCACCGAAGGAGACCAGGATCTTCGTGCGCGCCCGGATTTTGCGCAACTTCGCCAGATCCTCTACGGTGTTGATCGCCCCTTCCACCAACGTCACATCCACGTTCTCCGGGAACTCCTTGATGTCTATCAAGGGGCTGAAGACCAGGTCCATCTTGCCGGCCAATTCGATCAGGCGCTCATCAATATCCAGGAACGACATATGACAGCCGGAGCACCCCTCCAGCCAAATCGTCGCCACGCGTGGTTTCATGCCCAATCCTCCTCGCGCATGATCGTGAGGTACGGCAGGAATTGCCGCTTTTTCGTCATTTCAGCAGTGGCGCGGCCCTTCTCGGCCAGGGCGCCGGTCGGGCAGACGTTCACGCACTTGCCGCAGCCGGTGCATGATTCAGAGGTGCCCCACGGCTGATCGAGGTCAATGATGACGCGTGAATCGGTGCCGCGGCCCCGCACGTCCCAGGTGTGCGCGCCTTCGATCTCGTCGCACACGCGCACGCAGCGCTGGCACAGCAGGCAACGGTCGTGGTCGAGGATGAAACGCTCGTGCGAGGCGTCGAAGGGCAGCTTGGGATGCAAATAGGGCATCCGCACATGGGTGACGCCGAGCTTCTGGGCCACCCGTTGCAGCTCGCAATGCCCGTTCGACACGCACACCGCGCAGATGTGGTTGCGCTCGGCGAAGAGCATCTCGATGATCATCTTGCGATAGTTGTGCAACTGCTCGCTCTCGGTCTTGACCACCATCCCCTCGGTCACGGTGGTGGTGCAGGCCGGCATCAGCTTGCGCTGCCCCTGGATTTCGACCAGGCACAGGCGGCACGCGCCGATGTTCGACAGCCCTTCGACGTTGCACATATAGGGGATGTAAATGCTGTTCTGGTTCGCGACCTGCATGATCGTCTCATCGTTGCGGCCGCTCACATCTTTGTCATCAATCTTCAGGGTGACAACGCGTGCGGTAGTCGCCATCACGCCACCTCCTCCGCCTCAGCGGCGATCATGTTGCACTTGCCGGTCGGGCAGTGATGCTGCGCGATGTGCGCGTCGTATTCGCTTCGGAAATAGCGCAGCGTGGAGAGCACGGGATTCGGCGCGCCCTGCCCCAGGCCGCACAGGCTGGTGTTGCGCACCATGTCGCTGATCTCCTGCAACAACTGTAGATCGGCGGGGGTCGCGTGCCCCTGCGTGATGCGCGTCAGCAGGCCGTACATTTGCGCGGTGCCCACCCGGCAGGGGATGCACTTGCCGCACGATTCCGACATGCAGAATTCCATGAAGTAGCGGGCGAGCGCCACCATGCAGGCGGTGTCGGCGATCACGATCATGCCGCCCGAACCCATGAACGAGCCGAGCTTGAGCAGCGACTCGTAGTCCACCGGGTAATCCAGGTATTCGGCCGGGATGCAGCCGCCCGAAGGCCCGCCGGTCTGCACGGCCTTGAAGCCGCCGCCGTTGGGCACCCCGCCGCCGATGTCGAAGATCACGTCGCGCAGCGTCAGCCCCATCGGGACCTCGACCAGGCCGGTGTTCTGGATGTCGCCGGCCAAGGCGAAGACCTTGGTGCCCTTACTTTTCTCGGTGCCGATGGATGCAAACCACGCG
>CAZYHE010000595.1:0-3368 GCA_964647225.1 uncultured Anaerolineales bacterium | reverse complement strand
GCGCCGCCGGTCGCGCCCGTGGCCGCGATCGGCGCATGGCGCTGTAGACGGCTATTCGCCCAGGCTGGTGACGGTGAAATCATCGAAACTGAAATTCGCGAAATCGCCGCGCACGCCGGTCGCGCCCGCGGCCGTGATCGGCTCATAGCGCGCGGTGGGGTAGCGACCGGCAACCGTGCAGCTCGACGTCCACCCCGGATTCGTGCCGCCCCGGTCGGTGCCGACGACAACCGGCGTGTTCGGGTCCTGGTCAGTGTCGAAGATCTTGATCGTCACGCTGTTGTCGGAGTTGGTTTCGATGGTCATTGCGTAGTGATGCCACTGCCCCACCGTCCAGTTGTGCGGGGTGTAGCTGCTCAAATCGAAATAGGTGCCGCTGTTCGAGCCGCCGCAGGGCACTTTGCGCTTGATGACGACCTTCCCATCCGCGCGTTGAACGCTGGCGTAGTACAGGTTGTATTGGTTCTGATAGCGGAGAAAGATGTGGACGCCATCCCAGCTCTGGCCGCTGCCGTGGATGTCGGTGTTCTGCCGCAGCGCCAGCGAGATTTTGAGGTCGCCGGCAAACTGCTGCCGGGTGTTCACCCGAAAAACTTCGGAGTGGGTGCAGGTTCCGGCCGGATCGGGATTCGTACATCCCGTGAGTGGGCCGGTCCAACCGGTTCCGTCCTGACTGAACAAGGCGCCCGAGGTCATCTCCCAGATGGGCGAAACGACCGATCTGGCATCCGTGGGATTCCAATAGGCGTATTCGTTCGTGATCAGCCCATTCGGATACGGGAAGGTTTCCTGGAAGAGGACAGTGCCGGCCGGCGGCGTGCCAGACGTCAGCGCCGAGAAGATGTGCGAGAAATCGTAGGGCTGCTGTGGGGTGCCGCTGCAAACCGGCGATAGATATGACCCGCCATCCGGGCAGGCGCGGTCGCGCCCCACCGACCACATCGAAAGCAGGGCGATGTTCGGATTCCCCTGCGCGTAAGCCAACACTTGCCGCGCGTCAGCCAGCGTGAAGGTCGCCGGCGCGTTGTTCACGCCGATCCCCGGTGTGATGCCGACGCGGGCGTTGATGCCGAGGGTTTGCAACTGGGCGATCGTGTTGTTGGCCGCGTCAATCGCATGTTGACCCATCTTGTACGGATCGTAGCTGGGGCCGTAGAACATCGCCATGATGTTGACGACGTTCACCACGACGTTGTTCGCCCGGGCATTTTGCAGCAGATCAAGCTCGACCTGCGGGAAGCCGTAGGGCATGACGGGCAACGTGTAGGAGACGTGCAGCGTCTTGCCGCGGCTGGCCGCCGTGGCTTGCAGCCCCGCAATCGCTTTGTTGCGGCGATCAACCGAGACCGGATCGGCCACCGCCGCGCCTTCGATGTCGAAGTCTATGTGCGTCACGTTGTAGGCGTCAATCACGGCCTGGTATTGCGCCTGCACGCTGGCGACATCGCCGCAGACCTGCGCCAGCTCCATCCCGGCCTCGCCGCCAAAGGAGATGATCACGTCGCCGCCCAAGCCGCGCAAGCTGTTGATGTCGGCAAGCATGAAGCCATCGCTCACCGGGGTGACGCCATTCCACCTGGCGACGCAGCCACCGCCACTGAGGACAAACGCCAGCGTGTAGAACTTGCTCACGTTGGACGCGTTCTGCGTCAGGTTGAAGGTCGGCCACAGGCCGGTATCCACGTAGGGCGCGAAATAGCGGTCGGGGAACGCGCCGCCCGGAATGAGCGTGGGGGTCGGCCCGGTGGTGGGGGTGCGCGTCGGCGTGGCGGTCGGGCCGGCGGGGGGCGGCGTCCTTGAAGGCGTCGCCGTGGGAGCAGCCTCTTGCGCGCACGGGAAGCCGTTCAGGGTGAAGCCGGCGGGCGCGGGATTCGTGCCGCTCCGTGTGCCGTTGAAGCCGAAACTGACCGTGCCGCCCGCGGGCACAACGCCATTCCACGACGCGTTGCTGACGGTCACGTTCGCGCCGTTCTGGACGAACGTCCCGTTCCACAAGCCGGTGATGGCCTGACCGGCCGTGAAGGCCCAGGCGAGTTGCCAGCCGTTCAGCGCCGCGCCGGTGCGGTTGGTGATGACGACATTGGCCCCGAAGCCGGTCGTCCAGTCCGTCGTCGTGTAACTCACCGAACACTGCGCGCCGGACAGGGGCGTGCGGCTTGGCGTCGGGGTCGCGGTCGGCGTGCGGGTGGGCGTCCGCGTGGATACCACAGTTGACGTACGCGTCGGCGTGCGGGTGGGTGTTCGCGTGGACGCCACGGTCGGCGTGCGCGTCGCTGTGGCGGCCCGCGTCCGCGTGGGCGTGCGGGTGGGTGTCCGCGTGGATGCCACGGTCGGCGTGCGCGTCGGCGTACGGGTAGATGTTCGCGTGGACGCTACGGTCGGCGTACGCGTGGGCGTGCGGGTGGGCGTCGAGGCGAGCAACGCGGTGGGGGTGGCAGTCGGGCCTGCCGGGCCGCACGGGATACCATTCACCGCGAAGTCGGTCGGCGCGGGGTTCGCGCCGCTGTATTTCCCATTGAAGCCGAAGGTAACCGAGCCGCCATTGGCCACGTTGCCGTTCCACGATGCGTTGGTCAGGACGACGTTCGGGCCGTTTTGCACCAGGACGGCGTTCCACAGCAGCGCGATGGCCTGGCCGGCGGCGGGGTAGGGCCAGGTGAGTCGCCAGTTGGCCCAGGCCGCGCCCGTCAGATTCGTGACGGTGACGCTTGCGCCGAAACTGTTGTTGTTCCACGTGCCTGTGACGACGTAATCCACGCGGCAGGTTGGCGACGTTTGCGACAGGGGCAGCGCATGCATGGGCGCGGCGGGCGCGAGCAGCGCCAGGATAGAGACCAACAGCGCAAGCAGCGAGAGCTTCATGGATTCGACTCCTTGGTAGACCCAAAACGCAGTTTGGGGCTGTGAGCAGCAGACGTGAAAAACGTAACATAGCGGAAAATATTTGTCAAATCGCAAGCCATCCTCGCGCCTATCTTCAACAATGATTTCACCTGGCGTAGGCCTGGATTTCGTCAATCAATCCGCGCTCATATGCTTTCTTGACGACGGGCCAATCCCCGCGCCTATTGAAGAACAGAGAGCAGTAATTGCGCTGTATTTGTGTGCCATTGAACAGATAGAACTCAATTCTTTCGATACCCACATTGCTTTCAACCCGGCTCAATGCGTAGTCAACGAATTTGGTGACAGCGAGAGTAACATCCGGGGTCAAATGGCCGAGGATGTAATCAACATCCTCTGCGGTCCCCCGATTTGCTCTGTCGAGTAGCTCTTGAACTTTGCCCGAAAAGTGCTTGTTTTGCATATCGCATCCTGTCATTGCGACGACGCTGCATATCCAGGCAAGCCGCCGGCGACTCAACCGC
>CAZYHE010000594.1:0-3384 GCA_964647225.1 uncultured Anaerolineales bacterium | reverse complement strand
TTCTGGCTGGGCGACACGGCCTGGGAGCTGTTTCATCGCTGCACGCTCGAAGAAGCCGAACTCTACCTGGAGAACCGGCGGCGCAAAGGCTTCACGGTGATCCAGGCGGTCGCGCTGGCCGAGTTCGATGGCCTGCGCACGCCCAACGCCAATGGCGACCTGCCGCTGCACGGCGATGACCCGGCGCAGCCGAACGACGCCTACTTCCGCCACGTGGACGCGATCATCCGCCTGGCGGCCGACAAGGGGCTGTATGTGGGGCTGCTGCCCACCTGGGGCGACAAGGTCGCGGGGATGTGGGGCGTCGGCCCGCTCGTGTTCGACGCCGACAACGCGTACACCTACGGCCGCTGGCTGGCCGCGCGTTACCGGGCGCAGCCCAATATCCTCTGGATCCTCGGCGGCGACCGGCCCGCGATCCACGGCGATCTCGACGTGCGTCCCATCTGGCGGGCGATGGCGGCCGGCATTGATGAGGGCGCGGGCGGCCGGCCCCTCAAGACTTTTCATCCGTCGGGCGGCCGTTCGTCTTCCGAGTGGCTCCATGCCGAGCCGTGGCTCGATCTCAACATGATGCAATCGGGGCACGGCCACGGCCACGATGCGCCGACCTGGGAGATGGTGGCGCACGATTACAATCTGACGCCCCCGAAGCCCGTGCTGGATGGCGAGCCGAACTACGAAGATCATCCCATCCGGCCGTGGCCCCGCTGGAACCCCGCCGACGGCTACTACCGCGACCACGACGTGCGCAAGCAGCTTTATCGTTCGGTCTTTGCGGGCGCGTGCGGCGTCACCTACGGACATCATAGCATCTGGCAGTTCTACGATCCGGCCAAGCGCGCGGTCGTGAACAACGCCGACCGGTCGTGGCAGGCCGCGCTCGACCGGCCGGGCGCGGGGCACGCGGGCTATCTGCGCCGCCTGATGGAATCGCGGCCGGCCGCGGGCCGCATCCCCGATCAGGCCCTGCTGATCGCGGCCCCGCGCGGGCACTACGAGCACATGGCTGCCACCCGTGACGGCGCGGGCCGCTATGCCATGATCTACACCCCGATCTACCAGCCGGTGGGCGTGCGGCTGGACGGGATCGCGGGCGCGGTGATCCGGGCCTGGTGGTTCAACCCGCGCACGGCCGCCGCGACCGAGATCGGCACCTTGCCGGCCCGGGGCGAGCGGACCTTCGACCCGCCGGTGGATGGCCCCGATTGGGTGTTGGTGTTGGATGACGCCGGCCAGGATTTTCCGCCGCCGGGACAGCGCAATTTGTAGCAGCGCCCCTTGTGGGCGTCTTGGCGGGCACAAGGCCCGATGCTACGAGTTATTTCGAGGGGAGGGGAACCGACTATGAACTCACGTGAACGTGTCGCACGCGCACTGAACCACCAGGAGCCGGATCGCGTGCCGCTCGACCTGGGCGCGAGCGCGGTGACTGGGATGCAGGTCTCGTCGGTCTATCTGTTGCGCCAGGCGCTTCAGCTCGATCCGCCCGGCACGCCGGTCAAGGTGGTGGAGCCGTATCAGATGCTCGGCGAGATCGCGCCCGACCTGATGGACGCGCTGGGTGTGGATGTCATCGGGCTGGGCGGCCGCCAGACGCTTTTCGGCTTCCGCAACGAGGGTTGGCAGCCGTGGACGCTGTTCGACGGCACGCCGGTGCTCGTGCCCGCCGGGTTCAACACTGAGCCGGAGCCGGACGGCAGCATCCTGATGTGGCCGGAAGGGGATCGCGCCGCGCCGCCTTCCGGCCACATGCCGGCCGGCGGTTACTACTTCGACACGATCATCCGCCAGCCGCCGATTGATGACGCCAACCTCAACCCCGCGGACAATTTGGAGGAGTTCGGCCCGATTTCCGAAGACGACCTGGCGTATTTCGCCCGCGAGGCCGAGCGGTTGTACACACAGACCGACAAAGCGATCCTGGCGAACTTCGGCGGGACGGCCTTCGGGGATATCGCGCTCGTGCCCGGCCCGTGGATGAAGCATCCCAAGGGGATCCGCGATGTGGCCGAGTGGTACATGAGCACGGTCAGCCGCCGCGATTACGTCTGGCAGGTGTTCGAGCGGCAGTGCGAGATCGGGCTGGCGAACCTGGCGCGCATCCACGACGTGGTCGGCGAGCGGGTGGCGGCGGCCTTCGTCACCGGCACCGACTTCGGCCAGCAGCACGGCGCGTTCATCTCGCGCAAGGCGTACCGCAGCCTTTTCATGCCGTTTCACAAAGCGGTCAACGATTGGATCCATCAGCACACGACCTGGAAGAGCTTCATCCACAGTTGCGGCTCGGTCATTTCGTTGCTCCCCGACTTCATCGAGGCCGGCTTCGACATCCTGAACCCGGTGCAGACCTCGGCGGCCGGCATGGATCCCCGCGAGTTGAAGACACGCTTCGGCAATGAGATCACCTTTTGGGGCGGCGGGGTGGACACGCAGCGCACCTTGCCGTTCGGGACGCCGGACGAGGTGCGGGCGGAGGTGCGCGAGCGGATCGGTATCTTCGGGGCGGGCGGCGGCTTCGTCTTCAACACGATCCACAACGTGCAGGCGCGCGTGCCCGTGGCGAACCTGCTGGCGCTGTACCAGGCGGTCCGGGAGTCCGGCAAGTGAAGTGTACCCATCGGCGCGTGTCATTTGACAGATGGCACAGTTCCATTATAATGCGTGTGTTGGCCGCTACGCCCCAGCACGCGGCCGCCGTGTATCGTGCATCTGACTCGATCCCACCTGTGTGAGTCCGCGAATACTGTGACCGAAGCGCCAGCCTATCGGCCACCATGAGATGGGAGCAGCATGACGCTGTACCTGGTTGGGTTGTTATCCATATCGCTGCGAAAGCAGTCCCCGCGACTTGCGCGGGTATCGTCGCGCAAGATAATCTCCACGTGTGTTCCATTCATCAGGAGGAAAGGCACCCATGCGTAAGTTAACCCGTCGCGAGTTTCTGGTTTTGGGCGGAGGCGTAGCAGCCACCGCCACGTTGGCAGCTTGCGGCGCGCCGGCGACCCCGGCGCCCAAAGTTGCTCCCACCGCGGCGCCGGCCGCCAAGGCGCCCGAGCCGACCAAAGCCCCTGAGCCGACTAAGGCCCCGGCCCCCACCGCGGCGCCGGCTGCCAAGGCGCCCGAGCCGACCAAAGCCGCAGAGCCGACTAAGGCCCCGGCCGCCGCAGCCAGCAAGTACAAGGAAGCCCCGGCGCTGGCGGCCCTGGTCAAAGACGGCAAGCTGCCGCCCGTGGATCAGCGCCTGCCGGCCGCGCCATTCGTTCTCAAGCCGGTCGAGAAGGTCGGCAAGTATGGCGGGACGTGGCGCACCGCCCTGCGCGGCGGTCAGGATGACGCCTGGCTGACCCGTGTCGTGGGCTACGACTACCTGGTGCGCTGGGA
>CAZYHE010000593.1:0-3385 GCA_964647225.1 uncultured Anaerolineales bacterium | reverse complement strand
GACGGCGCGCTGCTGGTCAGCAGCTATGCCTGGATGCCCCTGCCGCAGGAAGGGGCGGACAAGGGGATCGGTGACGCGCGCTGGCAGGTCTACGGCTGGCCGTTCACCTTCCTGGGCGGCTATCTGGTGCGCTCGACGGATGGCGGGCATTCATGGCAGGGGCCGATCATCCCCCCGGAAGGGGCGGGCCAGGCGCGCTATTTCCCCGATGTGCCCATCCCGGGCTGCAATCGCGGCGCGCTGGTGCAAGCCAGCGACGGGAACCTCTATTGGCTCGTCCAGCGCAGCCTCCAGTCCCGGCCGCGGCACACCCTTCTCGGCTCCCTGGTGTCGCGGGACGGCGGGCTGACGTGGGAAGACCGCGGGATCGCCGTGGCGGATGACCAGGTGATCTTCAACGAAACTTCGTTGATCCAGACGCCCGGCGGCGACCTGGTCGCGTTCATCCGCACCGAACGTTTCGAGGATCACGGCGCGGTCGCGCGCTCGACCGATCTGGGCCAGACCTGGGAGCCGTGGCAAGACATGGGCGTGATCGGCCATCCCTATCACGCCGCGCGCCTGCCGGATGGCCGCGTCTTCCTGGTGTACGGCTATCGCCACCCGCCTTTCGGCATCCGGGCGCGGCTGCTCGACCCGGAGTGCCGCCGCTTCGACGCGCCGGAGCTTGTGCTGCGCGACGATGGCGGCAGCACCGATCTCGGCTACCCGTGGGCCTGCGTGCTGCCCGATGGCCGCGTGTTGGCCGTCTACTACTTCAACCGGGCGGATGGCACGCGCCATATCGCCGGAACCACCGTGCAGATTGACTGAAGTCGGAGTGTAAACCATGTCCATCCTCGATTCCTTTTCGCTGGCCGGCCAGGTGGCGCTCATCACCGGCGGCGCGCGTACCCTCGGCTACGACATGGCCGACGCGCTGGCTGACGCCGGCGCCGACCTGGTGATCACCTCGCGCGATCTGGCGCACGCCGAGGCGGCTGCCGAGCGGCTGCGGGCTGAGCGCGGCGTGGAGGTCCTGCCGCTGGCTCTGGATGTCCGCAGGCATGACGCCGTGGCGGCGGTAGCCGTTCAGGCGCGCGCCTGGAAAGGGCGCATTGATGTCCTGATCAACAACGCCGGCGGCGGCATCCCTGGCGGACCCACCGACATCCTCCAGCGCGCCCCGGAGGACATCGAAGCGCTCATCGGCACGAATCTGACCGGCGCGCTCTTCTGCTGCCAGGAGGTGGGGCGGATCATGGTCGAGCAGCGGCGCGGGAAGATCATCAACATCGCCTCCATCGCCGGGCTGGTGGGGCGGGATCGCGGCATGTATCACCGCACGGGCCTGGCCCAGCAGCCGGTGGACTACGCAGCGGCCAAGGCGGGGGTCATCGGCCTGACGCTCGACATGGCGGCGTACCTGGCCCCATTCGGCGTCTACGTCAACTGTATCTCGCCGGGCGGGTTCGAGCGGGGCCAGCCGGAAGCCTTCGTCCAGGCTTATAGCGAGCGCACGGCGTTGGGGCGCATGGGGCGCGACGGGGTGGACATCAAGGCGGCCGCGCTCTTCCTCGCCTCGGCCGCTTCCGACTACGTCACCGGGCACAACCTGGTGCTCGACGGGGGGTTCGTCCTATGGCATTAATCCGTCGCATCATCGTGGTGGGGCTTGGCTCCATCGGCCGCCGTCACGCCCGCCTGCTGAACGCCCGCGGCGACCTGGCCGTGGAGCTGTGCGAGCCAGATCCCGCGAACCTCGAACTGGCCTACACCGAGACAGGGCGGCTGCCGACCTATCGTACTTATGACGAGGCGCTGCGCACGCGTCCCGAACTGATGGTGATCGCCACGCCCCACGACCTGCACTGCGCGCAGACGGTGCCGGCGCTGGATCAGGGCATCCACGTGCTGTGCGAGAAGCCGATGAGCGACCGGCTGGCGGATGCGCGCACGATGCTGGCGGCCGCCGAGCGCGCCCGCCAACATTCGGGCGCGGTGCTGAGCGTCGGCTTCATGCTGCACTTTCACCCGCTGCTGGCCCGGCTGAAACAGCTTGTCGAGGACGGCACGCTCGGCACGGTGCTGCACGTGCATTACAGCGTCGGCTCCTACATCACGCTGGTCAACTCCCGCTCGCGCTACCAGGCGGCGTTGGAGGGTGCGCTCCTGCTGGATTACGCCCACCAGCCCGATTTCATCCACTGGCTGCTCGGCGAGAAGCCGGCCGGGGTCACGATGGCCGCGGTGCAGGGCGGGCAGTTCGAGCACACCTCCATGCCCAACGTGCTGACGCTGACCTGTGACTATGCGCGCCCTCTGCTGACCACGGTGAGTCTGAACTATGCGCAGATGCCGCAGCGCAGCGCGTGCGAGGTGATCGGCGACCGCGGCTGGGCGCTGGCCGAGGTCGAGAAGCAGACGCTGCGGATCGGCCTGCGCGCCGACAGCTCGGAGCGCGAAGAGCGGATCCCGCTGGAGCGGGACGACCTGTACCGAACCGAACATCAGGCCTTCCTGGATGCGGCCGCCGGCCTGCGCCAGCCATCCAGCCCCGCGTCCGAGGCGATCGTCAGCATGGAGATCGCGGACGCCGCGCTGCGTTCGTGGCGCGAACAGCGCCGCGTCGAGATGTAGGCGTGTTTATGCAAGGGAGAACGGGAGACACGATGAACATACGCGAACGCTTTCTCGCGACGATGGATTTCGAGCCGGTCGCCCCGCCCAAGTGGGAATTCGGCTATTGGGGCGGCACCGTGCGCCGCTGGTACGGGGAAGGGCTGGTCCGCCGCGCCGGCATCCCGGACGATTGCCTCGATGGGGCAACGGTGCAGGGGGGCGGCGCCGCGTGGTGGCCGGGCCGCGTCCCCGATTTCGACGTGGAGCAAACGCTACAGCTCGATCCGGGAATGTGGCGTATCCCGCTGAACAACTATATCTGCCCCGTGTTCGAGGAAGAGGTGCTGGAAGAGGGGGATGGTTGGGTGCAGGTGCGCGACGACATGGGGATGATCGTGCAGCGCCGCGGCGACCGGCAGACGTTGCCGCACTACGTCCGCGGGCCGGTGGAGACGCGCGACGACTGGGAGCGGCTGAAAGCCGAGCGCCTCCGCCCCACGCTGGAAGGACGGCTGCCGGCGAACTGGCCCGCCTTCCTGGCGCGCTTCCAGGAGCGCACCTTCCCGCTGGCGATCGCCGGGATGCACGGCTTCTTCGGCACGCCGCGCTATCTGCTGGGCGAGGTCCAGGTGTTGTTCGCCTATCACGACCAGCCAGAGCTGATGCGCACCATCGTGAACGACCTGGCCGACTTCTGGATCGCGCTTTACGACCAAATGCTGAACGTGGTTGATGCCGACGTGGCGATGATCTGGGAGGATATGGCCTACAAGAACGGCCCGCT
>CAZYHE010000592.1:0-3400 GCA_964647225.1 uncultured Anaerolineales bacterium | reverse complement strand
ATACTCGGCCATCGCTTCAGCCAGGATCGCCGCGGCCCCAAATGCATTGTAAGGTGTGGGTAAGGTGTAGGTCTTGCCCGACTCAAACGGAGAGATGTCACCGGCAGTCTCCAAATCCTCGGCAAGGATACGAATGAGCCTGAGCCGATCCAGGATCGGAAGTTGTCGAATAACAGGAACGACCTCAGTCAGGGTCATGGGCTGCGGCGACGCCACTTGCGGTGAAGATGATCGCATCACGGAGCCTTTCATCTCTCATTCATCTCTTTCTGCTGGTCAATGCCAAGGCGACGCACTACGCACTACGCACTACGCCTCATCTCCCATACGGATCCGCCGCATCGCGCAACCCATCCCCCAGGAAGTTGAGCGAGAGCACCGCCACCGCCACCGCCAGACCGGGGATGAGCAGCCAGGGCGCCGTCGCCACCGCGCGGATGTTTTGGGCATCCTGGAGCAGGACGCCCCAACTGACCACCGGCGGCCGCAGCCCCAGCCCCAGGAAGCTCAGCGCCGTCTCGCTCAGGATCATGCCGGGGATCGCCAGCGTGATCGAGGCGATGATGTGGCTGAGAAACGAAGGCGCCATGTGACGCAAGATGAGGTAGATCTGCGGCGCGCCATCCAGCCGGGCGGCGAGCACGAAATCTTCTTCGCGCAAGGCCAGGAAACGCCCGCGCACCACGCGCGCCAGGCCCGTCCACCCGATGAACGAAAGGATGAGCGTGATGCCGAAATAAACGTAGAGCGGCGGCCAGTTCACCGGCAGCGCCGCGGCCAGGCTCATCCAGAGCGGGATCGTCGGCAGCGAGCGCAGAAACTCGATGATGCGTTGGATGATGTTGTCAATCGCGCCGCCGTAGTAACCGGAAAGCCCGCCCAACAAAATCCCCAGCACCAGGCTGATCGTCACGCCGAGCAGGCCGATGGACATCGAGACGCGCCCGCCCGCGAACATGCGGCTGAGCAGATCGCGGCCCAGGGAATCGGCGCCCAAGCTGTACAGCGGATCCCCCGCGTTGACCGGCCCGATCCGGTGGCGATCCCACGGGATGACGCCCAATAGCTTATACTCGAAGCCTTTGGCGAAAAACCGGAAGGGGATCTTCTGCTCTGGGTCCACCGTGAAGGTGCGCCGCAACGAAAAAGAATCTATGACGCTCTTATAGCCATTGACATAGAGACCGAACTTGGGGGTTCCGCTCGAAGCATCAATGAAATGTATGGTCTGTGGCGGCGCGTAGAGATAGGTCGCGGCGTACTGATCCGGCGGGACGACCTCGAAAAACTCCACAAAAAGGGCAATGAAGTAGATCATGAAGACGACCAGGCCGGCCGCCATCGCCAATTTGTGCTTTCGGAACTTCCACCAGATGAGCTTCCACTGCGAGGCCACCATGACCTGGGCCTCGGTTTCCTGGAACGCCTCCTCGACGGGCGCAACCGCGGCCTCTGGCGGGGCGGCGGCCGGATCGTGCGATTGATTCATGCTGTCCCTCATTGGTAACGGATGCGCGGATCAATCCAGGCCAGCAGGATATCCGATATGAGCGTGCCAACCACGGTCAACGTACTCAAGAGCAACACGAAGCTCCCCGCCAGGTACATGTCCTGATTCAACAGGGCCTCAAGTTGCATCGGGCCGGTCGTTGGCAAATTGAGCACCACCGAAATGATCGTCGCGCCAGAAACCAACCCGGGCAGGATCCAACCCACCGAGCTGATCCACGGGTTGAGCGCCACCCGCACCGGATACTGGATCAGCGCCTGGAATTCAGACAACCCCTTGGCCTTCGCGGTGGTGTAATACGGCTTGTGCAGCTCATCCAACAGATTGGCGCGCATCACCCAAATCAGGCCCGCGGTACCCTCAAGAGCGATAATGACCGTGGGGATCCACAGATGGCTGAGCAGATCCTTGATCTTCGCCAGGCTCCACGGCGCGTCGCTGAACGCCGGCGAGAACAACCCGCCCACGCTCTGCCCCAGGTACTTGAAGGCGATATACATCAAAACCAGCGCGATCAGAAAGCTGGGCACCGCCAGCCCGACAAACCCTAAGAAGGTGAAGATGTAATCCCCGATCGAATACTGGCGCACCGCCGAGTAGATCCCAATGGGAAAAGCGATCACCCATGTGACCAATAGCGCAAACAGCGAAAGCGCGATGGTCAGCCCCATGCGTTCCCAAATCAGATCGGTCACCGGCTTGCCCTTCTGGAAAGAGCGACCGAAATCACCCTGGGTGACGATCTTGGTGATCCACTTACCATATTGGACATAGATCGGCTCGCCGAAGCCGTAATCTTTTTTGATGGACTCCACCACAGTCTGATCTACGCTTTCCCCCATGGCTGCCAGGTTGGAAATGTAGGTTGTGAAGAAATCACCAGGCGGGAGCTGGATGATGACAAAGGTGACCACCGAAATCGCAAACAGTGTCGGGATCATCATCAGCACACGCCGCACGATAAACTGGAGCATGGTGGCCTCCGCAAAAATAGACCTTCGAGGTTTTCGAAAACCTCGAAGGTCTATGCCCTAACCTGTCTTACGCGTCAAGGAAGTACTGCGGCGGATCGCTCGGCCCGGGATTCGGGTAGAGCCAGGAGCCTGGCATGACCTTCATGACATTCTTGAAGTTGTTCTTGACGATGCCGTAGCCGTTGGTGGGCAGGGCAATACCGATGGCGTAGAACTGCTCCTGTGCGATCTGCAGGATCTGCTTCATCAAGTCGTCCTGCTTCTTGGCATCACCACTGGCCTTGAGCTGGTCGTACAGTTCCATCTGCTTCTTCGGCGCGGCCGGCGGTTCCTCACCGCGCGAATCCTTGTTGTACCAGTATTGCCACAACTCACCAAACTGCGACTCGGCGCTGAAGGGGAAGTACCAACGCGGCTCCAGCACCACATCCAGGCCGCCATCCCCGCCCCAATCCATCGCCTCGAACTCGTTGGCGTCCTTGTGGGTATACATCAGGGCGCGGTCTATCACCTTCGGCTGCATGTCAATGCCGACTGCCTTCAGATACTTCTGGACGATCGGCCCCGCCTTCACGGTGTCGGCGCGGGTGTCGGAGATCTCCCAGATGATGCTCAAGGGCGGGCCATCCGGCATCGTGCGCATGCCATTGGCATCCTTCTTCGGCAGCGCCTTGTCCAGATATTCGTTGGCCTTCTTGACGTCGAACTCGGTGTACTGCTTAGCCAGCTTCTCATTGAAGTACGGTGAGGTTGGGCGCGGCGCGAGCTGGTAGGGCCCGCCCTGACCGACCCAAACGACATCAATCAACTCCTTGCGGTTGATCGCATGGGACACGCCCGCGCGGAAGTTGAGGTCCTGGAAGACCGCGCGCTTCGCCTTATCCTTGTGGGTCAGGTTGAAGGAGATGATCATGTT
>CAZYHE010000591.1:0-3406 GCA_964647225.1 uncultured Anaerolineales bacterium | reverse complement strand
CGCAGCGCGCTGCGCGGCTTGACGTGCGGTGTCGCCTTCGGGGCGACGGGCTTGGCTTCTTGGTCAGACATGGGTGTCTCCTTTAGGGATTAGGGATTAGGGATCGGGGACTGGGGATGAGGAGCCTAATCCCCAATCCCTAGTTCCGGGTCTCCCGGGCCGAATCATTTCCAGCTTATTACCAAATCTACGAAGTTGAACGGCGGCAGCGGGCCGACGTATAAGAACTTCATCAGGTCGTTCAACTCGCGGTCGAGCGCCTGGACGACGGCGTCGAACTCCGCTTCGCGGGCTTTTTCGACCAGGAACGCGGCGTTGAGGACCATCATCTCACCGTAGATGTCGTTGCGCCGCGTATCAACCGCAAACGGCTCCAGTCGAGCCATGATCGCGTCGGCATCTTCCAGGCGGCGGTCTATGAGCGCTGTTTCGACCATCTCGCCCAGGCGGACGCGTTCGTAGTGGGCCTCGCCGGCCGGCCGGGCCGCGAGGCGCTCGCGCAGGTGGCGGATATCGGCATCGCGCGCCACGATGTCGGCGTAGATGCGCTCCTGGTTCCAGAGCACCTTCAGGCCCAGCTCGACCTTGCCGTCCATCGCAGCCATCAACTGGTGGAGATCAGCGCTGCGCGCCTGTAACACCTTTTCGCGGATCGCCGCCTCGTTTTCGGCCACGGTGGCGAACTTGATCGGCAGCACCGTCCCGCGCGTCATGGCCCGCTCGATGATCAGCTCGTGCCCCAGCGTGTACTGGCGGCTCATCCGGTAGCGTTTCACCGCTGACGGGCTGACCAGCACGCCCAGATCGTCATCGGCGACGATGCTGATCGGCTGGTCGTCAATCCCGCGCAGGTCCAGGCCATCGGTCGTGCCGGGGCGGACGATGCAGTAAAGGTAGCGTCCCTGTTCGGGTGAATTGGGTTGGCTCATGGTACACTCGTTTGTGTTTGCTAAAACCCTAAAGGTCTCGCAGACCTTTAGGGTTTGGATTCGCGTTCGTGTTTCGCGAAACCCTAAAGGTCTCGCAGACCTTTAGGGTTTGTACTCGACCACCACCCGCTCCCGCCGCATTTCAGACACGTCAGGTCAAGCTCCGTCTTGGGGTCCACCCCCTTGCCTTCGCAGCGGGGACAGGGCACGGCATCGGCTGGGACGTGGAGCGCGCCTGCGCCGCCACAGGTGGTGCAGGTGACGCGCAGGTGTGGATGGATGCCCGTGCCATCGCAGTGCGCACAGGGCCGGATCGGCGGCTGGATCTGTCGCGTGCCGCGTCCGCCGCACGCGCTGCACAGCGACAGCGGCGACAGCAGATCCCAGCGGTCATGGCCCGTCCCGCTGCAATAGGCGCAGGGCACGGTTTCGAGTGTCGTCGGATCAACGGGACTTTTCATGGTTGTCAGCTCCGAATTTGTGTTTAGCCGCGTCCATCTGCGGGCGCGGCGGTTTCCGTCAGCCGATCCCAATCCGGCGCGGCGGAGGCCGGGTCGCCGTCATCCCAGGTCACCACCAGGCTGACGAAGTTGAACGGCGGCAGCGGCCCGACGTAGCGGAAGTTCATCAGGTCGCCGGATTCCTCGTCCAGCGCGCGCACGCGCGCGTCGAAGACCGATTCGCGGCGCTTATCCACCAGGAATGCCGCGTTGACCACCATCAGATCATCGCCGATCGGGCTTTCGTGTACCTGTTGAGCCAGCGGCCGCAGCGCGTCGAGGATGCGGTGGGCGTCGTTGCTGCGCCGGGTGGTCAGGGCTTGCTCCACCATCTGGCCCAACTGCACCCGCTCGTAGAGCGATTCGGCCGCTGGGCGGGTCGCCAGGGTGTCGCGGAAGAGACGCAGCTCGGGTTCGTCGTCCAGCAGCGCCGCAAACACCCGCTCGCGATGCCAGCTTACCTTGAGGCCCAACTCGACCTTGTTATCCAGCCGCTTCAACATACCGTGCAGCGAGCCGAAGTGCCGGCGGAGCAGCTTGACGCGGATGTCTTCTTCGGTGGCCGCCACGGTGCCGAAGCGGACGGGCAGCACGGTGTAGTATTGCATCAACTGCTCGATGACCCATTCGTGCTTCAATACATTATCGCGGCTGACCTCGTAGCGGCGCACCGGCGACTCGCTGACCACCGCGGCCAGATTCTCGAACGGCACCACCGTCACCGGCTTCTCGTCCATGCCGGTCAGGTTGAAGCTCAACAGCGGCGGCCGGGGAATGATGCCGTAGATGTAACGACCTTGTTCGTTGCGCATGACTTAACCCTCCGGTCCACCCACCCGCACGAGAATGTAAGGCGTGTCGCCGGCCAGCGCGCCGGCCGGAACCCGCAACGCCACCTCGGTCATCAGCCGATAGGCCGTGGTCAGGTGGACGAACTGGGCCAGGGCGTCGGGATCGCTGCCCACTGCATCGGGGTGATAGCGCCGCGCCTGGCCGTAGTAGGCATATTTCACCTGCTCCGGCGTCCAGGAGCCGAACTCGTCGCTGTGACCCTTGCCGTCCAGGCCGAGCAGCGCGCTGGCCTGGGCCACGTCTTCGCCCTTGACCGCGCGCGCCTCGACGGTGGCGAAGCTGTACGGGGGCAGCGGCCCAATCAGGCGGAAATTGAGCTGGCCGGTGTGCTGTTCGTCCAGTTCGTAGACCCGATCTTCCAACGCCGTTGCCTCATCCGCGTTGACCAGGCACGCCACGTTCATCACCATGCTGTCATCCATCACCGGGTTAAGCCGCCAGCGTGCCGCGTGCGGGGTGATCTCGGCAACCAGCGCGTCACGCAGCGCGTTGCGCCGGGCGTCGAGCTGTTCCTTCACCAGCCGGCCCACCGCCACCTTGCCGGCCATCAGCTTGTCGGGCGGCAGAGCCTCCACTTCGGCCTTGAGCGCAATAAATTCGGGCGATTGGGCGATCTCGCCGAAGATGCGCGCCGGGTCCCACGTCACCGCTACATCCATCTCGCCGCGGTCGCCGACCAACTCGAATGCCCGCGCGAAATCCGGCCGGCCCAGGTAGAGCACCTGGCGCACTTGCTCCGCGTCGGCCAGCACCGTGCCGAACTTCACCGGCAGCAGCGCCGAATCGCCGCGCATCAGCGCCTCGACCGCGGCCTGATGCTGCGCCAGCGCGCGCATCACGTCTCCGCGCGGCAGATCGGTGTAGGCCGGCGTCGTCGTTTCGCTGACCACTGCGGCCAGCGTCCCGTCTGTGACGATCTCGAACCGGCCGTCGGGGCTGGCAAACGCCAGCGGCTCATAGTCATCACCGGTGGGGGTGGGGAGAATCGCGTAAAGATACTTCATGAAAGGGCTCCCTCCTCAAAATGCTTCATCGTAATCACTAACTCCTCCGCCTTCCCCCCATCGGGATGCGCGGCCAGGAACTCGCGGATGGCGGCGATGGCGGCGCGGCGGCAGAGGCCCT
>CAZYHE010000590.1:0-3408 GCA_964647225.1 uncultured Anaerolineales bacterium | reverse complement strand
AGCCACGCGTCAACGTGCTGAAGTTGAATCTGGCGCTGGATGGGGTAGAATAGACCCAGAGGATGCCCATGCCCGACCCACACATCCGCCCCAACCCTGACGATCTCCTGGCCCGCGTCCAGGCGGAGGAGGCGCGCCAGGCGCGCGGCAAGCTAAAGATCTTCCTCGGCTACGCGGCGGGGGTGGGCAAAACTTACGCGATGCTCGAGGCCGCGCACCAACGTCGGGAAGAAGGGGTGGATGTGGTCATCGGCTGCGTGGAAACCCACGGCCGGGCCGAGACCGAGGCGTTGGCCGCCCAACTGGATCTGATCCCGCGGCGTGAGATCGCCTATCGGACAACCATCCTGACCGAGATGGACGTAGATGCCGTGCTGGCGCGGCGTCCACAACTTGTCCTGGTGGACGAGCTGGCGCACAGCAACGCGCCCGGAGCGCGCCACCCCAAGCGTTACCTCGACGTCGCAGAGCTGCTGGCCGCCGGCATAGACGTCTACACCACGATGAACGTGCAGCACCTCGAAAGCCTGAACGACGTGGTGGCGCAGATCACCGGCGTCACCGTGCGCGAGAAGGTGCCCGACGGCGTCTTGGACGAAGCCAGCGCTATCGAGGTGGTTGATCTGCCGCCGCCGGAACTGCTGCAGCGTCTCAAGGAAGGCAAGGTCTACATCCCGGATCAGGCTGCCCGCGCCATCCAGCAGTTTTTCCGGATGGGCAACCTGACCGCCCTTCGCGAACTGACGCTGCGGCGCACGGCCGAGCGGGTGGACGAGCAGATGCGGGCCTATATGGAGACCCGCGCGATCCCTGGGCCCTGGCCTGCGGCTGAAAGGTTGCTGGTATGCATCAGCTCTAGCCCGTTCAGCGAACGGCTGGTACGCACGGCTCGCCGGCTTGCCGACGAACTGAAAGCTGAGTGGTACGCCGTCTATGTCGAGACGCCCGGCGATGCGGGCATGTCGCCGGCCAAGGCTGATCAGATCACCCGCATCCTCCAGTTGGCCGAGGAGTTGGGCGCCAAAACGGTGACGATTCCCGGCCAGAATGTTGCCGACGCCGTCCTCGACTACGCCCGCCAGCATAACGTCACCAAGATCATTGCCGGAAAGCCGGTACGCTCACGCTGGATCGAAATATGGCGGGGCGCCGTGGTAGACCGGCTGATCCAGCGCAGTGGTAACATTGACATCTATGTCATCAGCGCCGAAGCTCAGAGTAATCCTTCGACCGCGCCTTCGCAGTGGCGGCTGCATCGCCCCTGGCAGCGCTATGCCTGGAGCCTTGCGCTCGTCGCTGTAACGACCGCGATCAGCGTTCCCATCCACCGCGTCATCTCGCCGGCCAATCTGGTGATGCTCTACCTGGCCGCGGTGGTCGTGGCTGCGATCTACCTGGGCCGTGGGCCGGCGATCTTGGCCTCGGCGCTGGGCGTCCTGGCATTCGATTTCTTCCTGATCGAGCCGCGGCTCACCCTGACTGTCGCCGACACGGAGTACATTTTCACTTTTATCGGCCTGTTCACCGTCAGCCTGGTGATCAGCACCCTGGCCGCCCGGTCACGGGAGCAAGCTGAGTCTGCCCGCCGCCGGGAAGTCCAGACCGTTGCGCTGTACGAACTCAGCCGCGACCTGGCGACAACGAGCGAGGTGGACGATATCCTGCAGGTGGTCATCCGGCACGTCGGCGAGACCTTCGGTCGCACGGCCGCGATTCTGCTGCCCGCCGGGACATCGCTGCAACCCAGGGCGCTCAGCCCAGGCTTTGTCCTCGACGAAAACGGACTGGCGGTAGCGGCCTGGTCATTCAAGCAGGGCCAGCCGGCCGGCCGCGGCACCGACACGCTCTCGGCCGCCGCCGTGCGCTGCATCCCGCTCAAGACGGCGCGCGGGGTGATCGGCGTATTGGGGGTCAAGCCGGTTGACCCCGGCTCGCACCTGCTGCCAGAACAACGGCGGCTGCTCGAAGCGTTTGCCAGCCAGGCAGCCCTGGCGATCGAACGCGCCGAGCTTGCCGAACAAGCCCGGCAAGCCCGAATCTCGCAGGCGACCGAGGAGCTTCAACAGGCCCTCCTGAACTCGATTTCCCACGACCTGCGCACGCCCCTGGTCGCGATCACAGGCACGCTGTCCAGCCTGGAAGAGGATGGCGCATGCCTCGAAGACTTGGCCCAGCGCAGCTTAATCACGATGGCGCGGGAAGAAGCGGAGCGGCTGAACCGCCTGGTAGGGAACCTGCTGGACATGACCCGGATCGAGGCGGGTGCGTTGCGCGCCACCGCGGAGCCTTGCGATATTCAAGAAGTCATCAGCGCCGCGCTGGATCGGCTGGGATCACGGCTGGATCGCCGGCCGGTGACAGTCGAAGCGCCATCCCTGCTTGCGCCCATGGACTTCGTCCTGATGGCGCAGGTGCTGACCAACCTGCTGGACAATGCACTCAAGTACTCGCAGCCGGGCAGCCCGATTGACGTCCAGGCCCGCGTGACGGATGGCATGATGGAGATCTCCGTCCTCGATCGCGGTCTTGGTGTGCCGAAGGAAGACCTGGGGCGCATCTTCGACAAATTCTATCGCGTACAGCGGCCAGGGGGAACGAGCGGCACGGGCCTGGGGCTGGCGATCTGCAAAGGGATCGTGGAGGCGCACCGCGGCCGCATCTGGGCGCAAAATCGTCCGGGCGGCGGGACGATCGTCACCGTGGCGCTGCCCTGTGAACCCACAGGCGCGCCGGGGAGTGAGACCGCATGACCGAACCGCGCAACAATCCTGTGGATCAGCCGGGCAGCCCCGTGGAGGGCGGACCGCGCGTGTTGGTGGTGGACGATGAGCCGGCGATCCGCCGCTTTCTGCACACCTCGTTGTCGGCCCACGGCTACAGCGTGTTCAACGCGGCCAACGGCCGCGAGGCGCTGAACGGCGTCGCGGCGCACCGGCCCGACCTGGTGATCCTCGATCTGGGTCTGCCCGACGTGGATGGGATCGAGGTGACCCGGCGGCTGCGCGAGTGGACGCAGATTCCCATCATCATCGTGACGGTGCAGGAGCAAGAGCGGGCCAAGATCGCCGCGCTGGATGCCGGGGCCGATGACTACGTCACCAAGCCGTTCGGCATGGGCGAACTGCTGGCGCGCATGCGCGCGTCGCTGCGCCGGGCGGCATCGCCGGCCGGGGAGCCGGTGTTCGCATCGGGGCAATTGACCGTTGATCTGGGCCGGCGGTTGGTTACTGTGGGAGAGCACGAGATACAGTTGACACCGACCGAGTACGACCTGCTGCGGGCGCTGGTGACGCACGCCGGCAAAGTGCTGACGCATCACCAACTGCTGCGCCAGGTGTGGGGCGTGGGCTACGAGAGCGAGGCCCACCTGCTGCGCGTCAACATGAGCAACCTGCGCCACAAGCTGGA
>CAZYHE010000589.1:0-3410 GCA_964647225.1 uncultured Anaerolineales bacterium | reverse complement strand
TCAGTCCGTTCGGGCGGAATAAATTCCGCCCCACGAAGTTGTTCCTGGACAGGTACGAAGCGTCTGCTGTGCCTATCGCTTCGGCGGATCGGCTTCACGGATCACTGCGCCGTTTTCTTCACTGAAGATGAGCAGCGAGAAGCGGGCGACCGAGTCGAGTTGATCGGTACTGAGCGACGTGTAGTCGAACCTTCCTCGCAGATCGGTGTAGCCATCCTTGTAAAATGCCACGCTGCCATCTTTCATCCGGGCATAGACCTTGACATACACTTTGCCCAATGGCTGCTTTGACGTGGCGTGTCGCACCTGGATCTGGCCGTAGTTCTCGACCACCTGCACATCGAGCGCGTTCGCGTAATACGCCTGCGACCGGGTCTTGCCCCCGCCGGTGACTTCCACGAGCACGTTGCTGTTCTGCAGTGCACTGGGTAGATCCACCTCGGTCGACGTGGCGTCCGCGGGCAATTCCAGGATGGGCTTGCCCGCTGCATCGTACAAACTGGTCCCGCCGGCGCGCGCCACGCCCAACGTGCTGCCCGCGGCCGCCAGGTCGCCGGCCGGCGGCGCAGCAGATGGCACCGCCGCGGCCCGTCCCGCTGGCGCCAGCAGCAACATGATGAGCGTTAGGACGCCGAACCCAGCTTTCCGAAAAACGAAGTTTCTCACATTCATTCCAGCCAATTCCTATCTGAAGCTCACAAAAGCCACGGTCGCTGAGCCTATCGAAGCGCCACCCTTCGACAAGCTCAGGGCGCGTACACGAACATTTTTCGCATAAGTACCCGAGCCACGGTCGCTGAGCCTGCCGAAGCGCCACCCTTCGACAAGCTCAGGGCGCGTACACGAACATTTTTCGCATAAGTACCCGAGCCACGGTCGCTGAGCCTGTCGAAGCGCCACCCTTCGACAAGCTCAGGGCGCGTACACGAACGGGTTTTCCACCATATTCCATCACTCCTGCAGTATAAGGCGGCCGCGCCCCTGTCGCATGTGCCGCCCCTCACATTTGGGGTTGGCCGAAAGAGCGATTCGCATTAGCCGGAAGTCATGTGCCGACCGGCCAACATGACAATCTATCCCGCGGCATATTGCGGAGGCATCGGGGCATGTGCTATCATGTGTGCAGAAAGCGGAGAATTGGGGAACGCGTGATGATCGCACGGGCCAAACGGTGGCTGCATCCCTATCCCGACACAGCGGGGGCGTTGCGTCTCGGCTTCGTCGCGGCCTATATCGGGGTAGTCGGCGCACTCGTGGTCTACATCAACCTGGTCGCCGCGTGCAGCGCGGAATTGCCCCATTGGCGGCAGTGGGGCATGGCGGGACTGCTGGGGTTGATGCTCTTCCTCGAACGGTTTGAGTTGACCCGCGCGGCGCAGCCCACCCCACGGCCGCTGGCGATCGGCCTGCTCGTGATACGCATGGCGCTTATCCAGGGGGTGGTCTCGCTCGACTGCACCAACCTGGCGATCATCCTCTATCCCCTGGTGCCCTTCGCCACCTACTTCGTCCTGGGGGGCGAGCTAAGCTGGCTCTGCGGGCTGGGTTACTGGCTCTGGGTGACGGCGCAGGCGTGGCGATTCGACACCCTGAATCTGCAAACCAACTTCAACCATCTGACCATCATGGTCGTTTACACCCTGCTCTTGATCTTCATGCGGGTGCTGGCGGGCCACATTGACCGCGACCAACGCAGCCGCCAGGAGATGAAGCAACTCCTGGTCGAGCTTGAGGCCTCGCACCGGCAGCTCCAAGCCTACGCCGACCGGGTCGCCGAGTTGGCCGCGGCCGCGGAACGCAACCGCCTGGCGCGCGACATCCACGACACCCTCGGCCATCACCTCACCGCAATCAACATCCAACTGGAGAAGGCGCAGGCGTACCGCGACCGAAATCCCGCGGAGGCCGACCGGGCCATCCGCGACGCCAAGCTGGCAGCCCAGGCGGCGCTCCACGATGTGCGCCAGTCGGTCGCGGCCCTGCGGACGACGGAGGAACGCTTCTCGCTGGCGAAATCGCTGGCCGACCTGGTGAACCGGCTGGATCAGGACGCGCTGGCGGTCGAATATCACACCACGGGGGACGAGGCCGGTTACGCCAACCCGGTGCTCCTGACCCTGTATCGTGCGGCCCAAGAGGGGCTGACCAATATCCAGAAGCACGCGCGGGCCAGCCACGTGGTGCTGGATGTCCAACTCGGCGACGAAGAGGCGCGGCTCAGCCTGCGCGACGACGGGGCCGGCTTCGACACGGGCATCCTGGCCGAGCCGGCCGCGTCGCTCAGCCACAGCTTTGGGCTGCGCGGCCTGCGCGAACGCCTCGAATCGGTGCGCGGCCAGATGCGCATCCGCAGCGATCCGCAGCACGGCACGGAGTTAACCGTCGTCGTGCCCAAAAATCCGGCCAGATTGGTGACAAAATGAACGAAGTGACGGTACTGGTGGTGGATGACCAACGCCTGGTGCGCGAGGGCGTCGCCTCCCTGCTGGAACTCCAGGAGGGCGTGCGGGTCGTGGGGCAGGCGATGAACGGCCAGGAGGCCATCGAGCAGGCCGTGGCGCTGAAGCCCGATGTGATCCTGATGGATGTGCGGATGCCGGTCATGGATGGCATTGCCGCGACGATTGAAGTCCGCCGCCGGGCGCCGGGCTGCCAGGTGATCATGCTGACCACCTTCGACGATGACGAATACATCATCAAGTCGCTGCGCGCGGGCGCGGTGGGCTACCTGCTGAAGGACATCCCGGCCGCGCACCTGGCGCAGGCGGTGCGGCTGGCGCAGGCCGGCATCTATCAGCTCGAACCGTCGGTCGCGGGCAAGCTGGTGGGGATGCTGGGCAGCGGCCAGCCCGAACCGCTTAGCACAGGCAGCGGCTTTCTGGAGCATGACCTGACCGAGCGCGAACTAGAGGTGCTCCGGCTGATCGGCACCGGCGCGACCAATCGCGAGATCGCCGACCGGCTGGTGGTCAGCGAGGGCACGGTCAAGAACCATGTCTCGAGCATCCTCAGCCGGCTGGGGCTGCGCGACCGGACGCAAGCCGCGCTGTACGCGTATGAGCATGGGCTGACGTGAGCAGGAGTCAGGGGGCAGGGGTCAGGAGGCAGGGGTCAGGAGTCAGGAGTCAGGGGTCAGGGGACAGGGACATCTGTCACCTTGTCACCTTGTCACCGTGCCACCGTGTCACCGTGTCACCGTGTCACCGTGTCACCCCGTCACCCTCGCGCGGCAGCCCCACCAACAGCGCGAGCGGGCCGAGCAGCAGGAGCCAGAGCGCGGCTTCCAGCCCAAACCGCTGCGCGATCAGACCGAGGGCCAGCGGGATCAACCCCGCGGCCAGGCCCGAGACGTTTTTCAGGCTCTCTTCAGATTGGTGGGAAAGGAGCCGCAAGCTTGCCGTGTTCGACCA
>CAZYHE010000588.1:0-3416 GCA_964647225.1 uncultured Anaerolineales bacterium | reverse complement strand
GGAGTCAGGGGGCAGGAGTCAGGGGTCAGGAGTCAGGGGTCAGGAATCAGAGGCGGCAACCGTCAAGGCGACGGCGCAATGCCTGGAGAACGAATGCCTGAAGGTCGAGTTCAACGACAAGGGCGAGATCACGAGCCTCTGGGATAAAGAGGTGGGCCGCGAGTTGGCGGCGGGACTGTGCAACAGCCTGAAGATGTACAAGGATGTGCCGGGCGCGTGGGATGCGTGGGATCTGGACAGCATGTACGGGGAGAGGCCGGTCGAGCTGCCGGAGGCGGCGACGATCACCGTCGCGGCGGCCGGGCCGCTGGTCGCCACCCTGCACGTGACGCGCAAGCTGCACCACTCGACGATGACGCAGGAGATCAGCCTGCGCCGCGGGTCGCGGCGGGTGGACTTCGCCACGACGGTGGATTGGCGCGAGAGCCACAAGCTGCTCAAGGTGGCGTTCCCGGTCAACATCCACGCCAACGAAGCGATCCACGAGATCCAGTTCGGCCACATCCGCCGGCCCAACCACACCTCGCGGCCCTTCGACGCCAACCGCTTCGAGGTGTGCAACCACAAGTGGTCGGCGCTGGCCGAGGAGAACCGGGGCTGCGCGGTGCTCAACGATTGCAAGTACGGCCTGAACGTGCTGGGCAACTCGATCAACCTGACGCTGCTCAAGTCGGCGCTGGCGCCGGATATGACCGCGGACAAGGGGATCCAGACCTTCACCTACAGCTTCTACGCCTGGAACGGCAGCCTGGCCGACAGCGGCGTGGTGCGCGAAGCCTACGATCTGAATATCCCCGTGACGACCGCGCCGGGCGCGGCGGGCGAGCGCTCGCTCTTCAGCCTTGACGCGGCGAACATCGTCATCGAGACGGTCAAGCCGGCCGAAGATGGCTCGGGCGATGTGGTCGTCCGGCTCTACGAGGCGAAGCACATGGCGACGCGTGTGACCCTCGCCACGACCTTGCCGGTGAAGACCGCGGCCCAGACGGACATGCTGGAAGAATTCGCGGCGGCGCTGCCTCTCGCTTCCGGCCAGATCGCCCTGGAGTTCCGGCCGTTCGAGGTCAAGACGGTGCGGTTGAAGATGTAGTAGCCTGTCAGCGATCATAGGATGGGTTGGTAGTAGCGACTTCAGTCGCTCATCCGCACGACAACGACTGAAGTCGTTACTGCCAACTGGCCGCGAGGAGGCGCTATGGCTCCCAAGTCATCGCTGTTGCGACGTTGGATCGTGCCGCGGTCGCGACCGTGGCTGCCGATTGCCGCTGCCGTCCTGCTGCTTCTCGCCTGCGTGGGCGCGGCCATGCTCGATGGCGCGCTCGACGAGTTTGTGAACAAGGGGCAATGGCGCGGGCTGGCAATTGCGCCCGCGGTGATCCTCTACATCACGATCGTGGCCCCGATTGTCGGGCGCGCCGAGCAGCGCGTACTCAGCGCGTTCCGGCCGCTCCTGTCTTTGACAGATGACCAATTCGCGCGCTTCACCGACGATGCCGCCTATATCAAACCGGCCACCGAGATGGCTGTGGCTATGGCCGGACTGGCAATCGGGCTGGCGGTCAGCCTCGCCAGCGCCACCCCCATCACCCTCTCCTGGCGTTTCCTCTATTTCATCATCACCTCGCCGATCATGTTCGCGCTATTCGCGTGGGTCACTTACGCCTCGCTGGCGGGCACCCGGCGGGTCGCGGCGGTGCACCGCCAGCCGATGCAGGTCAACCTGTTCGACACGACCCCGTTTGAGGCGGTCGGCCGGCAAAGCGTGCTCCGGGCGCTGGTGTTCGTCGGCGGCATCACCCTCAGCCCGCTCTTCCAGGCGGCGCAGCCCGACATCCTGCGCTCGCCGATCTTCTGGCTTTCCTATCTGCCGCAGGCGGCCGTGCCGGTGCTCGTCTTCTTCTTGAACATGCTGCCCACGCATCGTGTCCTGGCGGAAGCCAAAAAACAGGCGTTGAAGGCGACGCGTTCACGTATGTTCCAGGAGCAGCAAGCGCTGCACGACCGATTGGCCGCCGGCCAGGGCGATGCGGCGCGCGTGGCCGAAGTCACCTTGCTCCTGGCCTACGAGCAACGCCTGAGCGATACCCAGACGTGGCCGTATAACACGACCATGCTGCGGACCATCTTCTTCTCCGCCCTTGTGCCGATTGCCACGACCATCCTCCAACAACTGTGGGGCAGATTGTTCCCATAACCCGGTTTTGCCAGTCATCAAGGCTTGATGTACACTAGGCGCACAAGATGCACTCGCTGCGGCGCGCCGTAAAGCGCCGGCTGGCTGATCTTTAATTCGAAGGAGCTGGATCCATGCACAAGAAACTCTTCATCCCTGGCCCGACCGAAGTGCGGGACGAAATCCTGCAGGCGATGGCGACCCCGATGATCGGGCATCGCACGACCGCCTACGCCGACCTGCACAAGTCGGTCGAAGAAAAAGTCAAGAAGCTGTTGAACACCGAGGGGCGGGTGATGCTCTTCACCTCCTCCTCGACCGGCGTGATGGAAGGCGCCGTGCGCAATGTCGTCGCGAAGAAGGTGCTGCACACTCTCAACGGTGAGTTCTCGCGGCGCTGGTTCGAGATTTCCAAAGCCAACGGCTTGCCCACCGATACGCTCGAAGTCGCGCCGGGCAAGGCGATCACCCCCGACATCGTGGACGCGAAGCTGGCCGAGGGCGGGTTCGACACCCTCTGCCTGACGATGAACGAGACCTCGACCGGCATCATCAGCCCGGTGGCCGACATCGCCAAACTCGTGCGGGCGAAATACCCCGACATTATCATCCTGGTGGATGCGGTCTCCTGCATGGCCGGCGTCGAGATCAAGAACGACGAGTGGGGCCTGGACGTGATCCTGGCAGGCACGCAGAAGTGCTTCGCCCTGCCGCCCGGCTTCGCGGTCTGCACGGTCAGCGCCCGCGCGATGGCCCGCGCCAAGACCGTGCCCAACCGCGGCTACTACTTCGACTTCATCGAGAACGAGAAGTACGCGGCGAAGTTCAACACCCCGGCCACGCCCGGCATCAGCTTCCTCTATGCGCTCGACAAGCAGATGGACGCCATGTTCGCCGAGGGGCTGGAAAACCGCTATGCGCGCCACCTGGCGATGGCCGAACATTGCCGGGCCTGGGGCAAGCAGCACTTCGCGATCTACGGCGACGAGCAGTACGCTTCGCCGACCGTCACGCACATCACCAACACCACCGGCTTCGACTTCGGCGCGCTCAACAAAGAGCTGGGCAAGCGCGGCGCGACGATCTCCGACGGCTACGGCCCCTTCAAGGGCAAAACCTTCCGCATCGGCCACATGGGCGACCTGACCGTGGCGGATGTGACGTGGTTGACGGGGATGATTGACGATATTCTCGGTTTGTAGATTGGGAGATTGGGAATTGGTAGATTGGGAAATTGGTAGAT
>CAZYHE010000587.1:2201-3424 GCA_964647225.1 uncultured Anaerolineales bacterium | reverse complement strand
GAAGCGCATCCCCGACGCGATGCGGGAGAAGTTGCTGGCCGGCATCGCCCAACTGACCCGCGCGGGTTGACGGGCCGCGGATGGTCGCGGAGGAACGCGGATTGCGATCAAAGATAATCCGCGGCCATCCGTGTTGATCCGCGGCCCGTTCTCACCCGAAATACGCGGTATCCACCTCGGCCAGGCCGGGGAAGACCCAATCCGGCGGGGGCTGCATCGCCGCAAACTCTTCGGCTGTGCCCGCGCCCGTGAGCACCGCGAGGGTGTGCAGGCCCGCCCGTTGACCGCCCAGGATGTCGGTTTCGGGCCGGTCGCCCACGGCGACGGTCAGCTCGGCCGGCGCGCCCAGGGCGCGCAACGCATGATGGAAGAAACCCGGCGAGGGCTTGCCGATGACCGTGGGCTGTACGTCGGTGGCGATCTCCAGGAAGCCGACGATGGCCCCTGCGCCCGGCACAAGGCCAAGCTCGGTCGGGAGGGTGCGGTCGGTGTTGGTGGCGTAGAAGGGCGCGCCCCGGCGGATCGCCAGCGCGGCCTCGCGCAGCCGGGGATAGGTGATCTGCCGGTCAATCCCGGCCACCACGACATCGGCCTGGCGGTGATCCTCGACCAGCGTGAAGCCCGCCGCGGTCAGCGCCAGACGAAGCCCCTCTTCGCCGATCACCAGCGCGCGGCGGCCCGTCACCGCCTGGCGCACTTCGGCGGCGGTGACATCGGCCGAGGTCATGATCTCGGCGGCGGTCGCCGGGATCCCCATCGCCCCCAGCCGGGCGGCGACCTTGTCGGGCGGCGTGCTGGAGTTGTTGGTCAGGTAGATGAACGGGATCGCGGCCCGGCGCAGGTGGGCGACGAACTCGGCCGCGCCCGGCACCACCTCTTGCCCGCGGTAGATCACGCCGTCCATGTCGAAGATGAAGCCGCGCAGGTCGCGCAGGTCGGGTCGCTCACGCATCTTTGTCCTCCGCCAGATCCTGTTCGACATCCACCACGGCGGTCGTGACCGCCCAGCTCACCACGCCCCAACTGCCGCCGGAAATCAGCAGGGCCAGGAAGATCGAAAGGGGATTGAGTGGGACTGTGCCGCGGGCGATCCCGACGATGGCAAGCGCCATCGCCAGCCCCGCGCAGATCAGCCCAACGCGCAGCGGCAGGCCCAGGCGCCGCCATGAAAGACGTTGTAGGGTCATCTTGATTTCTCCAAGTTTCTGTTCTTATCGAAAGCA
>CAZYHE010000587.1:0-2101 GCA_964647225.1 uncultured Anaerolineales bacterium | reverse complement strand
AAAGACGTTGTAGGGTCATCTTGATTTCTCCAAGTTTCTGTTCTTATCGAAAGCATCCTTCGACTACGTCCGGCAAAAGACGCCGGACTTCGCTCAGGATGCTGGTCTCAGTGGGAAGTTTTTTTACGGATCCTTGGCTGCCGGTCGGATGTCTCTGACGTTCAACTGCAAGCGCCGTTCGCCGCCGTACTCGTTGACCTCGACCGTGTAGGCCAGATCAATCCGCCGCGGTAGTTGATTGTACCACGCGCCGTGGCGAAAGGCGATGGCGTCGAGCACGCGGCGGGCAGTCGGCCCGGTGTCCGATGGGTCGCGCACGGCCAGCTTGAGGTGTTGCGCGTCCTGGCCCACGGTGCGCTGCGAGACGACCTCCAGCCCGCGGCTGGCGAGCACCGGCTGCCCGTTGCCGTAGCCGCATGGCTCGAGCTGCGCCAGCAGCCCATGCAGCGCCCAATCAATCGCGGCCAGGCTCACGACCGCGTCCACCGCCAGCGAGGGGGTGAGATCGCGGCCGCTCAGATCGCGGGCGGCGATTTGCTCCAGCCGGGCGCGCAGGGGGGCCAGGTTGTCGTTGAGCACGGTGAACCCGGCCGCCGCTGCGTGCCCGCCGTAGCGTTTGAGCAGATCTTTGCACTCGTCCAACGCCGCGGTGATGTTGAACTCCGGGATGCTGCGCGCCGAGCCGTGGGTTTCTTCTGGCCCGGCCTGCGCCACCAGCACGGGGCGATAGGTTTCTTCGGTCAGCCGGCCGGCGATCAGGCCGACGATGCCCGGCTTGAAGTCCGCGTTGGCGATGAGGAAGAGGTAGCGGTCCGCATGGTCGGCTTCTATGCCCGGAACGGCGGGGCATTCTAGCTGTGTCTTGGCGAGCGTCACCAATTCGGCGGTCAGCCGTTGGCGCTCGGTGTTCAGCCGGCCCAACTCTTCGGCCAGGGGGCGAGCGGCCAGCGCGTCGGCCGCCGTGAGGAGGCGGTAGCTGGTCTCGGCGGTCGCGAGGCGGCCGGCTGCATTCAACCGCGGCCCCAGGACGAAGCCGATGGCCGTCGCGTCCACCTTGGCCGGGGCCAGCCGGGCCTCCGTCAGCATGGCCTGGACGCCGGGGCGTTGCGGCCGGCGCAACTCGGCCAGGCCGCGCTGGACGAGGAAGCGGTTCTCGCCGAGCAGCGGGGCCAGGTCGGCCACGGTTCCCAGCGCGACCAGGTCGAGCAGGTCGCGTTCTTCCAGTTGCGCCGGTTCCGGGCCGATGGAGGCCTGCTTTTCGGCCATCAACAGCGCCTGGGCCAGTTTGAAGGCGATGCCGACGCCGGCCAGCTCTTTGAAGGGGTAGGGATCGCCCTGGCGCTTGGGGTTGATCACGGCCAGCGCGGACGGCAGCCGCTCGACGTCCTCTTCGTCGCGGAAGATCGAGTGGTGGTCGGTGATGATCATGTCGAGGCCGAGCGCCGCGCCGTGGGCCGCCTCGACCGGCGAGCGGATGCCGCAGTCCACGGTGATGACCAGCCGCACGCCCCAGCCGGCGATCTTGTCCAGGGCGTCGCAGTTCAGCCCATATCCTTCGTCGACGCGGTGCGGGATGTAGGGCTGAACTTGCGCGCCGAACGCGGTGAGCGCCTGGACGAGCAGGGCGGTGGCCGTCACGCCATCCGCGTCGAAGTCGCCGTAGACGACGATCGGCTCGCCCCGCTGGATCGCGACGCGGATGCGCTCGACCGCCGCGGCCATGCCGAGCATCCGGTAGGGGTCATGAAACAGCGGGCGGCCGTTCAGGAAGGCGTCCGCCTCGACCGGGTCGGTGACGCCGCGATTGAATAAAATCTGTACGAGCAGCGGGTTGATGTGCGAGAGCCGTTCGCGCTGTCTGTGCGGCACGATCGGTGCGATATCCCAGCGTTTCGATGTTGGCGGCATGGTTCCTCAGGATCCGGCGATGGCGGACATTTCCCGTCATTATAGCCAGTCTCCGCCAAAAAGCGAAACTTGATGGCAACGATCCGGCGCGTTTTACGTTTGGCGCTATCGTCACCCTGAGCGGGTTGCGGAGCAAGGTCCGCCACGGCGAAACACCAGCGAAGGGTCTCTTGCCGGCCAGCGAGATGCTTCG
>CAZYHE010000586.1:274-3428 GCA_964647225.1 uncultured Anaerolineales bacterium | reverse complement strand
GACCTTGGTGACGGTTTCGGCCCAGTTCTTTTCCTCGACGGCGCGGACGTAGTCGCCCTGGTTGAAGACATCGAGGCGGAGGCCCTCGGCGGCGCGGGAGTGCCAGAGGCGGAGGGCGTTGACGGTATTGACGCCGTAGCCGATGACGGGGATGTCGTAGGGGACGCCCTCGATCATCTGCCAGTCCATCCAGACCGGTTTGGCGCCGGGGACGCCGATGTCCTCGAGGCGGCCGTAGAGGAGGACGGGGACGGTGTCTTCGGGGCGGACGATTTCCCAGGGGTAGCCGTATTTGAGCCAGTCATCGGGGAGTTCGCGTTGCCAGCCGTTGGTGAAGTCCTGGCGGAACATGCCGTGTTCGTAGCGGAGGCCGTAGCCGTAGCCGGGATACTCGAGGGTGGCGAGCGAATCGAGGAAACACGCCGCCAGCCGGCCCAGTCCGCCATTGCCGAGGCCTGCGTCCGGGGTGAGCGCCAGCACCTCCTCCGCGTCCGACAGCAAGCGGGGTAACACCTGCTCCACCGCTGTCTGCAGGCCCAGCTAGACGATGTTACTGACCAGCAGCCGGCCAATCAGGAACTCCATCGAGACGTAGAAGACCTGCTTGGCGTCCTCTTCGCTGTACGTCCGCTCGGTGGCGATCTGCCGGTCGAGGGCGAAATCGCGTACCGCGTAGCAGAGGCACCAGAGCTTGTCAAAGTCCGACGCGGCAGCCAGGCTGCGGCCGCGGGTGTAGTGCAGGTGCAGTTCAATGCGCCGGAGCAAGTCCTCCGGAGTAACCCGTGCTGCGTTGCTTCGTGTGGTCATGGCACGTACTCTTGGCGCTACCCAACCGGTGATGCCTGAGAATGAAGGTACAGCAGGGACGCCAGGATGCCAACGGCAGCACCAGCAGGTAGCAACGAGTATCTCTGGTTCCCAGTCGGGGGGCTATGGGAGCCGGTTTGGGGAGTTGGGGGCGCGAGAGAGGCTCCGAGGCGGTGAGCTCGGGGCTGGGTTGCTGGGGGATGTACGGCGGCGGGATGGAGACAGGCACGGCGACGGCGGAAGCGTTGTCTACGCGGTGTTGAAGCGGATCTGTATGGCTGCGGGGTCGAAGTCGGCGCAGGGGTCGTCAGCGGTGGCGGTCAGCAGGGCCGCGTGCAGACGCAGCGCGAAGTTGCGCAGGGTGCGGAAAGCCTGCTTCATGGTCCCGAACATCTCGCCGGAGAGACGGCTGATGAGGTCGCCGAACCAGCAGAGCTGCTGAAGCAGGTGGGCGATCTGGGCCAGCAGGTAGTAGTTGTACCAGGCGTGCTCCTGGCTGCCGTAGTCGTGCTTGAGTCTGATCCCGCCGTTCTTCTGCACGTTGAAGCCTTCGTTCTCGATCTTCCAGCGCAGGCGTCCTCCTTTGTTGGCCAGGATGTGCACGTTGTGCTCGTCCGGGCGGTGGTCTGTGACCCAGGCCCAGTGGGTGACGTTGCCGGCCTTGGTGGTCTGGTCGCAGAAGATGGCGTGGACCGTCTCGTGGCCGTGCTTGAGACCGGTGGCCCAGCGGAAGGTCTGGACGGTTTCCTTCTTGCGCTTCAGCAGCTTCAGCGTGCTGGTGTTCTCAGGATGGCGGTCGCAGGCCTCGCGGGCGTGCTTCCACAGAGCCGGCGTGCGCCCCTTCTTCAGCACGGTGATGTGGCTCCAGCCCATCTGTCGGCAGAGACGGAAGACCGGTTCGCAGCCGTAGAGCGAGTCCAGCAGCAGGCACAGGGGCAGCTTCGGGAACTGCCTCTTGATCTGGGCGGCCAGCCGGGGGAAGGCCTTCAGTTCGCAGTCCTGCTTGACGTAGTCGCCCTTGGGGTTGAGGATGGGAACGCTGCCCAGGCTGATGACCATACCGTTGGCCAGGATCAGCTTGGCTTCCAGTATGGCATGGAAATACTGCACCCGCCCGTTGCTCAGGGTCCGGTGCAGGCATTGTTTGCAGTGCTCCGAGGAGTACTTGCGCACCTCCACCGCATCGACCGCCAGCAGCCACTCTCCGCCGAAGCGGTAGCGCTCTAGGCAGCGCATGCGCAGAAGCCGGCGCACCAGGGTCCGGTTCAGCGCCAGCAGCTGGCCGGGGGGCAGGTGCATGAGCAGATGGTTCAAGGAGGCCGGATGGGCCGCTTTGCTCTCGGTGCCGCCGCCCAGGTGCCGCAGAGCGTGTAGGAACCCAGGCTGCAGGACCTCGTCGGCATGCTGCAGGCGCGAGCCGATGGCGGCCAGCAGCATGAACAGACCGCTGGCCAGCAGGTGCGGCATGCCGTACTCGATACTCTTCTCCCGACGGGGGTCGCGCAGCCCGCGGACGGCCGCGGCGAGGTTCGGGAGGAAGTGCCGGCACGTACCCAGCAGCAGCCGCAGTGCGTTCGGCCGGCTCAGCAGTCCGGCCGGCTTGCGGCGGCGCCTCTGTTTCGCGCCTTTGCGCGCTTTGTGCCCACGTGGGCGCGGAGGATGGTTCGGTTCAGCTCGGAGACCTCGCTCAGCAGCTTGCGCGCCCGGCGATACTCGTCGACCCAACGGCGTGCCTCCTCGACCAGGTCCACCGGCACGTAGAGGCTCTGAGTCTTGCCCCGCACCTGGCGCTTGAGGATGTGCGCGGTGTGCTTCTCGCCGCGCGCGCACCGGCAGTTGGGGTTGCCGCAGCGCACCCCGATCCTGGCCAGCGACCCCTCCAGCACCGGGCCGATCCCGGCCAACTCCTTGAGCCGGGCATCCCTGCGAGCCTGCAGCACTCCGATGGACAGCTTCGGACTCATGGCATCACCCCTTTCCGGGAGAGGGCGTCACGCCCCTGGCAGTATTATAACGTCCTCCAGTTATAATATTCAAGCCCCAAGCGGGTCAGTGCGAAGAAAAAACATCAGGATGGGGGAAAGGCAGCTTCAGTCAGCGCGAAGAAAGGCTCGTTTCTCGGGGCTGGCCGAAGACGATCCCAAGCTTGGTCTCGCGGCCAGCACGGTATGGCGCCGAGTCCCGGCACGCTCAAGACGCCTGGCTGAGCGTGGCCGCCGGGCCTGTGCCCTCGGGGTCAGCCCTATTCGTTGTGGCCATCGGGGTCAGTCCTATTCGTTGAGTTTACAGCTTGGAAGTTGGCCATCGGGGTCAGTCCTATTCTTTGAGTTTACAGTTGGGATAGTGG
>CAZYHE010000586.1:0-264 GCA_964647225.1 uncultured Anaerolineales bacterium | reverse complement strand
GAACGCCAGACCGGCTATTCGGTCGCGGAATGCTTCGCGCAGCCGCGTTTCCCGGAGAGTCTCATCCATGAGGACGACCGGGAGCGCATGCGCAGCGCCTGGCAAGAGGCCCTGGCCGGAAGCCGGGGGGACGATCTGGAATTCCGGTATGTACGCAAGGACGGGAACCCCAACTGGGGCGCGATTTCCTGGCAACCCATCTTCACGCCAAACGGACAACCGCTTGGGCATCGGGCCAGCGTCCGAGACATCACTGCGCGCAAG
>CAZYHE010000585.1:1554-3434 GCA_964647225.1 uncultured Anaerolineales bacterium | reverse complement strand
ATGGGTGTCGAGATCGAGGCGATTTGCAGCGGTCGGCAGACCTGCGGCAAGTGTCAGGTGTCGGTCGAGGAGGGATTCTTCCCCAAGCACGGGATTACCTCGGCCGCCGACCATCTGACCCCGCCCGACGGCCGCGAGGAGAAGTATTGGCGCGAGCATCCGCAATTGCCCGGCCGGCGCCTGGCGTGCGGCTGTGAGGTGTTGGGCGACCTGATGGTGATGGTGCCGGAGGAGAGCCAGGCGCGCAAACAGGTCGTGCGCAAAGCCGCCACCGAGCGCGCCATCGTTGTGGATCCGGCCGTCAAGCTCTACTACGTCGAGATCGAGCCGCCGACCCTGGAGCATCAACTCGGCGATTGGGATCGCCTGGCAGCCGAATTGGCGGCGCGCTTCGACCTCAAGGGGCTGCGTCTCGATCCGCTGCTCCTCGGTTCGCTTCAGGAGATCATCCGGCAGCACGATTGGCAGGTGACGGTCACGGTCTGGCAGGATCGGGAAGTCATCCGCGTGCAGGGGGGCTACCACGAGGAGATCTACGGCCTGGCGGTAGACATCGGCTCGACGACGGTCGCGATGCATCTGTGCGACATGCGCACGGGCGCGGTGTTAGCGACCGCCAGCCGGATGAACCCGCAGGTGGCTTACGGCGAAGACCTGATGAGCCGTATCAGCTACGCGGACAACCGGGAGGACGGCCTGGCGACGCTCCACGGCGCGGTGATCAACGCACTGAACGAGTTGGCCGTCGAGGCCGCGGCCGACGCCGACACCACGCCGGATGCGATCACCGACATCGTGCTGGTGGGCAACAGCGTGATGCACCACATCCTGCTCAACATCCCGCCGAAGCAGTTGGGGCAATCGCCCTTCGGCCCGGCGGTGAGCGATGCCGTGGACATCAAGGCGCGGGAGTTGGGGCTGCGCCTGGCGGTGGGCGCGCAGGCGCACGTGCTGCCGGTCGAGGCCGGGCACGTCGGCGCGGACAACGTCGCGGTGATGCTGGCCGAGCGGCCCGATCAGGCCCCGGCCGACGAAATCTGGCTGATCGTGGATGTGGGGACGAACGGCGAGTTGCTCCTGGGGAACAGCCAGCGGCTCTGCTCGGCCTCCAGCCCGACCGGCCCGGCGTTCGAGGGTGCGCAAATCCGGCATGGGATGCGCGCCGCGCCCGGCGCCATCGAGCGCATCCGGGTGGACGCCGAGACGTTGGAGGTCAACTTCAAGGTGATCGGCCGCGACGAGTGGAGCGCGGCCTGGGACGACGGACCGGCCGCCGCGGGGGAAGCGCCGGCCGAGACCGCGGCCGAGCGCCGGCAGCGCAAACGCAAGGCGCTCCTGGGCGACGGGCCGATCCTGGCGACCGGCATCTGCGGCTCTGGAATCATCGAGGCGGTGGCCGAGCTGTTCATGGCGGGCGTGCTGACGCCGGATGGTCGTTTTGCGCCGCAAATTCAGACGCCCCGGCTGAGCTGGCAGGGCGCCAAAGCCGAATATGTGTTGGCCTGGCCGCAGCAAACCAGCACCGGCCGGCCGATCGTCATCACCAGCGACGACGTGCGCGCGATTCAGCTCGGCAAGGCCGCGCTCTATTCCGGCGCGCGGCTGATGATGGAGCGGCTGGGCGTGGATCACGTGGACAAGGTGATGTTGGCCGGCGCGTTCGGTTCGTACATTGACTCGCGTCACGCCATGGTCATCGGGATGATCCCCGACGCCGACCTGACGCGGGTGCATACGGTGGGCAACTCGGCCGGCGACGGCGCGCGCATCGCACTGCTCAACAAGGGGCAGCGTGAAGAGGCGCGGCGGTTGGCCCGTTGGGTGGATTACGTCGCGGTGGCGCTGGAGCCGCGCTTCCAGGATGCTTTTGTCGAGGCGCT
>CAZYHE010000585.1:0-1454 GCA_964647225.1 uncultured Anaerolineales bacterium | reverse complement strand
TTCGTGCCAGAGGTGCTGCGCGCGGCCAACGCGATGAAGGCGGCGATGGAAATCCTGCGGCCGCTCCTCACCGAGACCGGCGTGCCCAAGGTCGGCATCGCGGTGATCGGCACGGTCAAGGGCGATATCCACGACATCGGCAAGAACTTGGTGGCGATGATGTGGGAAGGCGCGGGGTTCGAGGTGCATAACCTGGGCAACAACGTGGACGCCGATAAGTTCATCGCCGCGATCCGCGCACACAACGCGAACCTCCTGGGCATGTCGGCGCTGCTCACCACGACGATGCCGTACATGGGCACGGTGATCGAGCGATTGCAGGCCGAGGGGCTGCGGGACAAAGTCAAGGTGCTGGTGGGCGGCGCGCCGCTCAACGAGGCGTTCGCCGAGGACATCGGCGCGGATCGCTTCTGCAAGGACGCGTCCGAGGCGGTGGTGGCGGCGAAGGCGATGATGCGAATAGGCGAATGAGCGAATGGCGAATGAGCGAATTCGAGATTCGTTGATTCGAGATTCGTTGATTCACGAGGAGGGGCAGATGGATAAACTCATCCAGTTCTTACAGGCGCATCCCGTCACGGTGGGCGACGGCGCGATGGGGACGATGTTGCAGGCCGCGGGGCTGACGACGGGCGGCGCGCCGGAGGAGTGGAACGTCACCCGGCCGGAGGCGCTCACGGCGATCTATCAGGGCTATGTGGATGCCGGCAGCCAGATCATCACGACCAATTCGTTCGGTGGCACGCGTTTCCGGCTGGGACGTGAGAATCTGGAAGCGCACGTCCATGAGTTCAACCTGGCCGCGGCCCGGCTGGCGCGCGCGGTCGCCGACGCGGCCGATCACGAGGTGCTGGTGGCGGGCGACATCGGCCCATCGGGCGAGATCATGGCCCCGCTGGGGATCCTGACGCCGGAGGACGCGCAAGCCGCGTTCGCGGAGCAGGCGGCCGCGCTGGCCGAGGGTGGCGCCGATTTCTTCCTGATCGAAACGATGAGCGCGTTGGATGAGGTCGAGGCGGCTATCGCGGGGATTCGCTCGGCTTCCCGCCTGCCCATCGCGGCCACGATGACCTTCGACACGCGCTTCCGCACGATGATGGGCGTAAAACCCGTGCAGGCGCTCGAGGCGCTCTACGGCTGGGGCGGCCGCGTCATCGGCGCAACCTGCGGTAACGGCCCGGACGAGATCGAGCGGGTGGTCGGCGAGATGGCCGCGGTCAAGCCGGCCGATGTGTATCTGATCGCCCAATCGAACGCCGGGCTGCCGAAGTACGAGCAGAAGAAGATCCACTACGACGGGACGCCGGAAGTGATGGCTGGCTACGCATTAAAGATGAAGGCGCTGGGCGTCAGCTATATCGGCGCGTGCTGCGGCTCGACCCCCGAGCACATCGCGGCGATATCAGCTTCAGCAAGCCTTCGCAAGTCAGTGGTATAAGCAGCAGAAACTTTCT
>CAZYHE010000584.1:0-3439 GCA_964647225.1 uncultured Anaerolineales bacterium | reverse complement strand
GCGTCAGAAAGATACAGCATGTTGCACGGAGGATGCCGGCGATGATTTCCGATGAACTGGGGCACCAGTTGCACGAACGGACCACGCGCGGCCAACGGCTGACGGCGGAGGAACAGGCGCAACTTGCATCTTGGTATGCCGAGAAAGATCATGTTGGCGCGGAACAACCGGGCTTGTCTGTCGCCGAAGCCCAGGCAGCCTACTCCGTGAGCGCCAGTCATCCGCCAAGTCGTCCTCTCCGAGTTCCCGAAGCCGTCAACACCGTCTTACCTTTGGCCGACACCGTTCAGATATCGCTGGAGTTGCCCCGAAGCATCTTTGCCGCCCTACGCCAAGATCCACCCAACTTCATCAGCCAGATGCGCCTGGCGGCCGCGGCCAAGTGGTACGAAATCGGTCTACTATCACAAGCGAGAGCCGCAGAGGTGGCCGGTGTTTCGCGCAGCGAATTCCTGACGAGTCTGGCGCGGTTCGGTGTTTCACCGTTCCAATATGATGCCGACGAAATCGTCCAGGAAGTGTCCGGTGCCTGAGCGCTGGATTCTCAACGCCTCGCCGTTGATCGTCATGGCGCGCATTGGCTACGAAAGGCTGTTTTCCGAGCTGGCCGATGAAATCGTTGTGCCGTGTGCTGTGGCGATGGAAGTGCAAGCTGGGCCGGCCGCAGATCGCGCCGCCCCCTCCGGCTGAGATATTGGCCTGGGATCTGGGTGCAGGTGAAACTGCTGTGTTGACCCTGGCCCTTGCGGAGAGCGGCTGGACTACGATCTTGGATGACGCGGCCGCGCGTCGCTGCGCACGCAGCTTTGCACTCCCGGTCAAAGGCACATTGGCGATTGTGATCCTTGCCCGCCAGCGTGGCCTGATACCGTCGGCAACCGAACTGTTGCAATCACTGAAGAGAAGCGGTTTCCGTCTTGACGAGCGCATCATTGGAGATGCGCTTGCACGCACGGTTGGAGAGAGCTGGACGCTCTAGTGTTTGAGCCGATGCTATCATCTTGGATTAATTCCCTCCAGATCCTTGCGCATCAGAGACGCGCCGCGTCATGATCCAAGAAATCACCGCCAAAACCCTGCTCTCCAGCGCGCGGCAGCCCGATTCGTGGTTCGGCATCAAGTACACCATGAACCTGTACCGGGGCTGCCAGCACCAGTGCATCTACTGCGACTCGCGCAGTGAGTGCTACCAGATCGCGGGTTTCGACCACGACGTGCTGGTGAAGGTCAACGCGCTCGACCTGCTGCGGGATGAGCTGCCGCGCAAGCGCGTGAAGGGCACGGTCGGCACCGGCTCGATGAACGATCCGTACATGCCGCTGGAGGCGCAGCGCGGCCTGACGCGGGGCGCGCTGGCGATCATCGCCGCCTTGCGTTTCCCCGTTCACATCATCACCAAGAGCGACCTGGTGCTGCGCGACGCCGACCTCCTGGCCGAGATCAGCCAGGTTTATGCCGCGGTCAGCTTCACCGTCACCGCGGCCGACGACGGGCTGAGCCGGGAGGTGGAGCCGGCCGCGCCGCCCACCTCCCGGCGCTTCGCCGCGCTGGCGGAGTTGGCGAAGGCGGGGATCTATGCCGGCGTGACCATGATGCCGATCCTGCCCTTCATCGAGGACAACGCCGCGAATATCGAAGGCATCATCGCGCAGGCGGCCGCGGCCGGCGCGCGGTACATCCTGCCGGCGTTCGGCATGACCTTGCGCGACCGCCAGCGCTCGTACTACTACGACCAGTTGGATCGGCGCTTTCCGGGACTGCGTGAGAAATACGAGGCGCGGTTCGGAGAGAAGTATAGCGCGGGGGCCAACGACGCCAAGAAGCTGGAGCGGCTGTGCGGGGAGTTGTGCGCGCGGTACGGCATCGCAACGCGCATGCGGCATTATGAGACCGCGCAACCGGGCCAGCAGTTGGCGTTGTTCTGAAATATCATCCTGTACATCCTGTACATCCTGTCAGAACTCCATCAACCATAGGAGATCACCATGCAAACCCGACCCTTTGGCAAAACCGGCCAATCCTTCCCGATCCTCAGCTTCGGTGGGCAGCGGATCGTGGACGCGCACAACTGCACCGAAGATCAGGCGGTCGAGATCGTCAACACGGCGCTGGATCGCGGCATCCGCTACTTCGACACCGCCTACGTTTACTCCGACGGGCAGGCCGAGACGCGGCTGGGCAAGGTGGTCAAGCACCGCCGGGCCGAGATGTGGATCGCGACCAAGACGTGGGACACCACTCGCGACGGCGCGCGGCGCCAGTTGGAGACGAGCCTGGCGCGGCTGCAAACCGATCACGTGAACGAGTGGCGGTTCCACAATGTCTTTGATTTCGCCCGGCTGGACGCGTTCACCGGCAAGGGCGGCGCGCTGGAGGCGGCGATCCGGGCGCGGGACGAGGGGCTGATCCAGCGCATCAGCATCAGTTGCCACACCGACCCGCAAATCCTGGTCGAGGCGCTCAACCGCTTCCCCTTCGACAGCGCGTTGATTGCGGTCTCGGCGTTGGATCATTTCATGTTGAGCTTTGCCGAGGAATTCCTGCCGGTCGCCAACGCGAAAGGGATCGCGACGATCGGGATGAAGGTGCTCGGCCTGGGGAGCCTGACGCACGAGGTGGAACGCGCGTTGCGCTACGCGTTCAGCCTGCCCCTCAGCACGGTGATCGTCGGCATGGAGTCCATGGCGCAGTTGGAGCAAAACCTGGCGATCGCCGAATCGTTCACGCCGATGACGGACGAAGAGCGGCTGGCGTTCTTCCAGGAGATCATCCCGCTGGTGCGGCCCGACAAGCTGCGCTGGAAGGCGAATGACTGGGGCAACCCGACCGCCTGGATCCCGCGCCGCCGCGGTCTGTAAGCGATCACCCGCCGGGGCAGTGTCTCGGGCCGGACACGCCGTCACGGTCCCTGTGGGTGAACACGCGGCCGCGGATCGGCGCGGATGAACGCGGGTCGTTTCCCTTTCTTTATCCGCGTTCATCCGTGTTCATCCGCGGCGATTTTCGGGGTGGATAACCATGCGCGCTACGCAATTGATCTTCGTCGAGGGGTTGCCGGGGCTGGGCAAGACGACGACCGCGTCGTGGCTGGCGGCGCGTCTGCGGGCCGAGCGCCTGCCGGTGAATCTCTACCTGGAGAGCCAGCCGGGGCACCCGATCAACGTCGGCGGCGACCTGCACCCGGCCGGCGATCGAGTACGGCGGCACCTCGGCGATGCCCCGGCGTTCCATCTGGCCCCGCCCCGTCGTCATGTCCCAGGCCAAGTGTAGCGTGTTGAGTCTGCCAGCCTCGAAGTCGAGGCTGATTCCATCGTCCTCGATCAACTCGATGGTGCCCGTCCCGGCGCCGTACACGCGCACGGTCAGCTCGCGACTGAGGCGGTCGCCGGCGTGCAGTGCCGGCCCCGCCAAGGGCAGCAGGCTGTCGCCGCGCACATAC
>CAZYHE010000583.1:0-3447 GCA_964647225.1 uncultured Anaerolineales bacterium | reverse complement strand
CCTTGTTTGATCTTGGCGGCTTTGCGCCTTTGCGTGAGATTTGTGATCTACTGATCCTACATCGTACATTTCACCTTTCCACAACTTCCACCATCATCTGATAGTTCGCCAGCGCCAACGGCGAGAGCACCCGGCCATAGGGGCAGGCCGACGGCATCAGCACGAAGCCGCGGCCACCGACCCCTTCGGTCAGCGCGCGGCGGATCTTGACCGCGAACTCCGGTGTGGTCAGGTTCTCGATGTCGCTGGCTTCCAGGTTGCCGAAGAGCACCATCTGCGCGCCGTATCTCTCGCGCACGGCACGCAACTCCATGTCGCCCTGGGGCGGCGGCTCGATGGGATCCAACCCCACGCAGCCGGTCGCGGCGATGTCGTCGAGGATGGCCTTGAGCCGGCCGTGCGAGTGCAGCCGCGCGTAGCCGCCGTGGCGCTGAATGGCCTGCACCATCGGCGTGTCATAGCGCACGACGTATTCACGGAAGAAGCGGGGGTTCAGATACGGGACGGACGCGTACTCTGGGCCAAAGATACGCCAAAGATGGCCCGGCGCGGCGGCCGCCACCGCTTCGGTCTTGGGCCAGAAGATCGCCGCGAAGCGTTCCAGCAGCCGGTGAAACATGGCCGGTTCGGTCGCGGCGGCCACGGTATAGTCGGCCATCGAGAAGAGATCGGCGGCCAGGCAGATCGGATCGGCCGTGTCAATCATCACGATGCCGCTGTCGCCCAGCGCGGCCTCCGCGGCCAGCACGCCCGCCACATCCGGCGCGCCGCCGAAGGCGGGCGCGGGCAGGGTCAGCCACGCGGCCAGGTCGTCCGGCCCCTTCAGGAAATGCTCGATCCGCCAGGTGGTGTTGACGTCCCGATCCCGCCGATCGGTGGCGGTGAACGTGTGCCGGCCGCAGCGGATCGTGCGGCGGGTGTAGCGCGTCGCGCCATCGTCCCAGGTCTCGGTCGTGGTCAGCTCGGCCAGCGGGTCGGGGGGCGCGCCGCGCATCGGCACACCGCGCATCACGATCCGATCGGTCTGCTCGCGCGCCAACTCGATCAACGGCGCCCAGGAGGGATGCGAGTAGATGTTGAAGGGATCAGGGTTGTCCGGCCGTTCGTCCAGGCCGTTGATCTCGTAAAACGAGACGGGGGGCCGATCCACAGGTTGGCCCCGGAGGGTGTTCATTAAGCGTTCGCGACGGTTCATGGCGGGCATTGTACCGCAAATCTGCCTTCTTGCACAAACTGAAAAGGACGCAATCCGGCGGGTTGTGTTACAATGGGCGACAACTGCACTTTTGAGAAGGAGATGAGGATCATGCTTCATCCCACCGAACGCTTCTCCACCCGCGTGGATAATTACGTCAAGTACCGGCCGGGCTATCCGCCCCAAGTGCTCGAGCTGCTGAAGGCCGAATGCGGCCTGACCTCGCGCTGGACGGTCGCGGATATCGGTTCCGGCACAGGCATCCTGGCGCGCCTCCTGCTGGAGAACGGCAACCGCGTTTTCGGGATCGAGCCGAATCGCGAAATGCGCGAGGCGGGCGAGCGGCTGCTGGCCGGCGCCCCCAATTTCACCAGCATCGCCGGCACGGCCGAGGCCACCACCCTGCCCGATGGCAGCGTGGATCTGGTCACGGCGGCGCAGGCGGCGCACTGGTTCGACCTGCGCCAGGCTCGCGCCGAGGTCCGCCGCATCCTGCGGCCCGGCGGCTGGGCTTCGCTGATCTGGAACAACCGCCGCACCGACACCACGCCGTTCCTCCGCGCCTACGCCCGCTTCGTGCATGATTACGGCATCGCCTTCGAGACCGTGAATCATGCCAACCTGGGGCCGGCCGATTTCCAAACTTTCTTCGGGCCGCGCGGCTACCACCTCCGCCATTTCCCCAATGTGCAGGTGTTCGATTTCGCTGGGCTGGCCGGCCGGGTACACTCTTCCTCCTACATGCCGGAGCCGGGGCATCCGAACTACGAACCGATGGCGGCCGGGTTGCAGGCGCTTTTCGACGCGCATCAGGTGGACGGCCGGGTCAGCTTCGAGTATGACACCGATGTGTTCTATGGGCAGCCGGGAGACTGAGATGACCGATCCAAATGCAAAGCTGCGTGAAGGCAGCCTGGTGCTCTACAAGCTCCGCCCCGCGCGCGTCGTCCGGCTGGGCGAGAAGCTCGACATCGAGACCGAAGATGGCGACGGGCCGAAAGTGCGGCCAAAGGATGTTGCCCTCCTGCACCCCGGCCCGCTGACCAAGCTGGCCGAGGCGCTGCGGCCACAGCGCGGCGAAGTCGAGACCGCCTGGGAGATGCTGGCGGGCGGCACGACCACCCTGCCGGAACTGGCCGAGTTGGCCTTCGGCGGATACACGCCCGCCACGGCCTGGGCGGCGTGGCAGCTCGTGGCCGATGGCCTCTACTTCCGCGGCGCGCCCGACGCGATCAGCGCCGCGACGGCCGAGGAGGTCGCCCGCACCCGCGCGGCCCGCGCCGCGGAGGCGGCCGAGAAGCAGGCGTGGTCGGCGTTCCTGGCTTTCGCGCGGGAAGGCGGCGAGCCAAAAGACGGGCACACGGCCAAGCTCAGCCCGGATGATGGCCGTTTTCTGCGCGATGTCGAAGGGTTGGCGCTCGGACGCACGACCCGCAGCCGCGTGCTCCGAGAGTTGGATCGGGAGGAAACCCCCGAATCCGCGCACGCGCTGCTCCTCGAGCTAGGGCATTGGACGCCCGCGATCAACCCCTACCCCGTCCGGCTAGGGGTCAGCCTGGCCCAGCCCGACCTGCCCCTCCCGGCCCTGCCCGACGAACCGCGCCGCGACCTGACGCATCTGCCCGCGTTCGCGATTGATGACGCCGCGACCGAGACGCCCGACGACGCGCTCAGCTTCGAGCCTTCGCCAGGTTCAGGCGGCGGCCGGCTGTGGGTGCATGTCGCCGATCCGGCCGCGCTCGCGACGCCCGACAGCCCGCTCGATCTGGAGGCGCGCGGCCGCGGGGCCAGCCTCTACCTGCCCGAAGGCACGATCCACATGCTGCCGCCCGCAGCCACGCCGTTGCTGGCCCTGGGCGTGCAGGATGTCTCGCCCGCCCTCTCCTTCGGCCTCGACCTGGACGCCGAAGGGCGCCTCGCCAATATCGAGATTATGTCGAGCTGGGTGCGCGTCACCCGCCTCACCTACGAGGAAGCGACCGCGCGTATCGCGGAGCCGCCGTTCGCCGCGCTGCATGCGCTGGCCTGCGCGTATCGCGATCAGCGGATGCGGGCCGGCGCGGTGGATATTGAGTTACCTGAAGTGGATGTCATCGTCACGGACGGCCAGGTGCGCCTGAAGCCCGTGCCCCCACTGGCTGCCCGCACGATTGTGGAGAACGCGATGGTCATGACCGGCGAGGCGGTGGCCCGCTTCGCCCAGGAGCACGCCATCCCGATGCCGTTTGCCACGCAGGACGCGCCGGATGAGC
>CAZYHE010000582.1:0-3457 GCA_964647225.1 uncultured Anaerolineales bacterium | reverse complement strand
GCGAGCATCGAGGTGGATTGGGTGGGAAGGGTCTCTGCCGCATGACCACCTTCGACATCATCGCCTTCGACGCGGACGACACCCTCTGGCACACCGAGCGGCTATACGTGGACGCGCAGGCCCGCTTCGTGCAACTGCTGGCGCATTATCGGGATGCGGCGTGGGTGACCGCGCGGCTGTTCGAGACCGAGATGCGCAACATGCAGCATTTCGGCTATGGCGTGAAGGCGTTTGCCCTCTCGATGATCGAAACCGCGGTGGAGTTGACCGACGGCCAAGTCTCCGGCCAGGACATCGGCGCGCTGATCCGTGTGGCGAAGGAGATGCTGGCCGCCGAGGTGGAGCTGCTGCCGCATGTGGCGGAGGCGATCCCGGCGCTGGCCGCGCGCTATCCGTTGATGGTGATCACGAAGGGCGATCTGCTCGACCAGGAGTCGAAGATCGCACGTTCGGGCCTGGGCCGCCATTTCCGGCACGTCGAGATCGTCAGCGAGAAGACGACCGAGAGCTATGCGCGGCTGTTTCGGCAGCACGGCATCGCGGCGGGGCGCTGTCTGATGGTCGGCAACTCGCTCCGCTCCGACATCCTGCCGATCCTGGCGTTGGGCGGCCAGGCGGTCTATGTGCCCCACGACTTGACCTGGCAGCATGAGCTCGCCCAACCGCCCCCGGCCGGCCAGCCCGGTTTCTATCAGATCGCGCACCTGGGACAACTGCCTGCCTTGCTGGACGAGATCGCAGCGAGCGGGATCACCGAGCCTTTTGGGGAGACCAACGCATGAAGCTACTCGGACGTACACAACCCCTCTCGCACTATCCGATCGGCGAATGCCTGTCCGTGATTCGCCGGCTCGGTTTCGATGGCGTGGAGATCTGCCTGGAGAATCCCGACCTGGCGCCGGGCCTCCTCACGCCGGAACGGGTCGGCGCGGTGCAGGCGCAGGTCGCCGCGCTGGGCCTCCAGCCCCATTCGATCAGCTATCACAAGGATTACATCCACGATGACGCCGAATTCGAGCTGACAAAGCAGGCGATCCGCTGGACGCCCCTCTTTGGCACGGATCTCTTCGTGTTCTCCGGCGGGCGGCGGCGTTCGGGCGATGCGGCGGAGTGGGATCGGATGGTGGAGCGGACCCGCGAGTTGGTCGAGATCGCGCAGGCGCACGGGGTCGTGCTGGCGCTGGAGTTCGAGCCGGGCTTCGTCGTCGGCAGCACAGCGGATTTGCTGCGGCTGTTCGAGGCGCTCCCCTCGCCGCATCTGGCCGCCAACCTGGATCTCGGTCACGTCTTCCTCTGCGATCCCGACCCACGGGGGGCGATCCGGCAGATCGGGGCCAAAACCGTGCATGGCCACATCGAGAACATGCGCGCCGGAGTTCACGATCACCTGCTCCCGCAGGATGGAGACATGGCTCTCCCCGCGTATCTGGCGGCGTTGGCGGATGCGGGTTTCGCCGGAGGGCTGGCGCTCGACCTGTACAAGTACGATTATGAGGCGGTGGCCGGCGAAGCCGTCGCATATCTGCGCGAGCTGATCGAATCCGCCGCGCCGAGGAGAGCATAGTGGCCACTGTGACGCTCATCGAATATGAGAACGCATCGCCCGAAGTGCGGGCGGTTTTCGACGACATCAAGCGCACGCGCAACGTGCCGGACGTAAACAACTTCTGGAAGGCGCTGGCGAACCACCCGGAGACGCTGAAACGCATCTGGGAGACGCTGAAAGAGGTCATGCGGCCGGGCGCGCTCGACCCGCTGACCAAAGAGATGATCTACATCGCGGTCTCGGTGGCGAACAACTGCGACTACTGCATCCACTCGCACACCGCGGCGGCTCGCGCCAAGGGGATGACCGCCGCGCAGCACCAGGAATTGTTGGCCGTCATCGGCATGGCGTCGCAGACCAACGCGCTGTCCACCGCGCTCAAAGTGCCGATTGATCCGCAGTTTTTACACTGAGTATTGGCAGGATGAACAGGATTTACAGGATACTCTCGCTATTTTCCTTCTGTTCATCCTGTCAATCCTGTAAATCCTGTCCGGTCTCGACTTGTTGGAATCAGGAGGACTCATGCCATTCATCGAACGCAACGCAAAAGGGCTGAACCGCTGTCTGGCGGATGCCAGCCTCGACCCCGAAAAGCTGCGCATCCACATCTCGGAGGCTGCGCCGGGCGGCCGGCTGCACGCGGCGCACACCCACGCCGGCATCGAGGGATTCTACGTGCTGGACGGCCAGGCCACGGTCGAGTGGGCCGGCGAGCGCCACATCATCGGCCCCGGTGAGGCGATCATCCTGGACGCGACGACGCCGCACGGCATCTACAACGCCAGCGACGCCCCGGTGCGTTACATGGTCATCATCGCGAAGGCGTAGGAACGCGCATCATGCCTCAACCTCTCCCCCTGCCCGAAAACTACAATCCGCAAACGCATCTGCTCGCCAAAGTCACCGAGAATGGCGTCTTCCACGAGACGCGCGCCGGCGCGGCCTTCGCCCATCGGCTGGTCGCCAACGGCGCGGCCGAAGATCTGGCGCTGGCCGAACAGGTGCTGGATGTCGTCCTCGGCTGTCAGGAGCGCCGAGCCGGCGATCCGCACTTCGGCAATTTCACCTGGATGCTGGAGGATGACCACGTCGAAGACCTCAACGCGGTCGAGTTCAATCTGGAACATCTAATCCCCATGATGTTGCGGCACGGCGAACGCGTTTCGGCGGCGATGCAGGCGCGAGTGCTGGATGCGATCCGCCTGGGCCTTGAGGAAATCCGCCGGTTGGATGTCTCGGTCGCCTACACCAACATCTGCTTGCTCGACGTCCTGAACACGAGCCTGGGCGGCGAGCTGCTGGGCGACAGTGTGATCGCCGCGCGGGGCTATCGCAAGCTGGCCGCGTGGATGGCCTTCACCGACAGCCAAGGGATCGCGTTCGAGTGGAACAGCCCCACCTACGGCGCGGTGGACCTCCGCGCGCTCAAGCTGCTGGCCGACCTGACGCAGGACGCGGCGACGCGCATCCGGGCGCGCACGGCTGCCGCGCGCATGGGACTCAGCACGGCATTGCACATCCATGCGGCGACGGGGCGTTGGGCTGGGCCGCACGGCCGCGCCTATCACCCTTCGGTCGTTTGCGAAACTCCGCCGGAGATCGAACTGGTGCGCGGCTGGATTGCCGACGGGACGCTGCCGGATTGGTTAACGGACGCGCTCGATGCCCGGCCTGCCATGTTCGAGATAAGCGAGACGGCGCACGCCCCGCGGGAGATGGGCATCACCACCTACCACAGCCCGTCATTCGTCCTGGGCACGGCGTCGAAGGAGTACACCGGCCAGTCGGATGTGCTGATGGCGCACTTCGTCCGGCCGGCCGCTGAACGCCCCGGCGTGCTCTACACGCGCTATTTGACCAACGACAAGTGGCTCGGCGACTTCTACCATGCGACCGACCGCACAAAGT
>CAZYHE010000581.1:0-3457 GCA_964647225.1 uncultured Anaerolineales bacterium | reverse complement strand
GGCGGCGCGTGCTGGTATGCGGGCCAACTCTGCTACGGCGAGTACTTCGGGATTCGCGGGGGCGAGAACACCTACTGCGACGACGCGGCGTTCGAGGCCGCGCTGCCCGATCTGCTGGCGCGGGTCGAAGCGGCCGCCCACAGCGGGAAATCGTGCCTGGGCCTCTTCTGCGCGCACCCGACGCGGCTGCGCTACACGACCTTCTGGGATGTGCTGAACTTCTTCCGCGGGGAGAACACGCCCGAAGCCGAGTATCGCTTCGCGCCCCGGCGCACCGATGAGGAATACGCGGCCGCGCTGCGCAACCTGCGGCGGATGGTCGCGGCCGTGGGTGCGCTGCCCGGCGTGGAGATCATCTCGACACGGAAGCTGAACAGCCTCTTCGCGGGGGAAGGCGGGCCGGTGGCCTGGCGTGCGCTGCCGGGCCTGGCCGAAGCGGTGCTTTCGACCGGCGGGATCGCGGCCGGCTACGAGGTGGATGGCGCGGCCGGCGTGCTGTCGGCCGCGGCTGCGCTCGAGCTGCTGGTGCGGGCGATCGTGCGCCTGGGCGATGGCGGCGCGCCGCCGGCCTATCTGTTGGCCCGCGCGGTGCTGGGGCCGCCCGCTCCGGCGCCGGCCCTGGCGAAGTCGTTCCTGATGGGCCGGCGGGCGTTCGTGGATCTGTGCCGCGATCTGGCCGATCAGATCGGTGCGACCGGCCAGTTGCCTGCGCTGTGGGTGCTCGACAAGCTGCCCATCGGCCCCGGCGTGCTGCTCAAAGCCTGCGCCGCGGCTTTCCTGGCGTGGGAGATCCACCACGACGGCGCGTTGGCGGAGCTTGCCCCCGCGCCCGGCGAACCCGATGTCGCGGCCGAACTGGCGCAGGCGGGCATCACCGATAAGCTGCCCAACTGGCCGCCCCACCGGCCCGACCTCCGGCTCGATCTGCTGGCGCTGCATACGCGGCTGCAAAGCTGGAGCCTGGTCCCGGCGCGCCTGCGCGGCTGATGGGTTCGTAGTGGCGACTTCAGTCGCTCGTCCGCACGAAAACGACTGAAGTCGTGACTACCAACCGCTCGAAGTATCAGTGGCCGGACTTCAGCGCATCCGCACCTGCAACAGCACCGCGACTCCGCCCAGGATCAGCAGGATCGGCCACACCAGGTTGCCGTTTGCGCCCAGTTTCAGGTTGAACAGGAAGGTCAGCGAGACGGCGGTGAGGATCAAGCCACCGATCAGCGAGCCGAGCGCGTCGGAGGTCAGGCTTTCGCCCGCGGCCTGATATCTGCGCCAGGCTGCCGAGAAGGCGCCGACGGCCGGGATCAGGATGAAAAGCGCCCACCAGTTGTTGAGGGTGGCGACGCCGAAGTTCTGCGCCAGGAAGATCAGGCCGAGCACGATCAGGATGACGCCGCCCAGCCAGGGCGTGGCGTCGTGGCGGTGGCTGCGCCGCTCGGCGCGGCGCTCACGGCGCGATTCGAACGGATCGGCCGCGGTGGCCTCGTCTGTTTTGTCGGCAGGTTGCGCCGATACGTTGTTCGACAATTCCTCGGACATGGATGATTCCCCTTTCTGGCATTCCGCCGGTGAAGATGGCAGCCGACAACTCGGCTGGCGTCATATTCACTAATACGCACCGGGCTGGCGCAGGTTGCGGGGATGTTTTTGGGACAGTCGAAAAATCGTAGCGCAATTTGTCAAATTGCGCTACGATGTGGGTCAACCAATCTGGGCCGTATACCCCAGCCGCGCCACCGCGGCCAGGATTTGCGCCTCGGTGACGATCTTCTCGTCGAACTCCACCGTCATCTGCCCCTTCTTGTAGGAGGCGGCGACGGTCTTGATCCCCGGCAGGTCATCTTCCAGGCCCTCGATGTGCATCGCGCAGTTGGCGCAGTGCATGTCGCTCACGCGGTAAGTCTTTTTGATCATCGCGCAGCCTCACCCATCGAAGAGGATCTGCCCGGTGTACATGCCCATCGAGCAGGCAAAGCGCATCACCGTGCCGGGCTTCTGGGCCGGGATTTCGACTGTGACCCGGCCGGTTTCGGGGAGCAGTTGGTAGTATTTTAGCGCCGGGATGACGAAATCGCGCGCGCAGGAATAGGTCTTGTTGGTCACCAGGGCCAGTGAGACGGGCCGGTTGGCCGGCGCACGCAGCACCTTGGGGACGTACCCGTTGTTCAGGGCGGTCAGCTCCAGCGTGATTTGCGCGTTGGCTGGCCCCGCGGCCGGCGCGGGTGTGGACGCTGTCGGCGCTTCGGCCGCGGGCCGCAGGCCGCCCGTCAGATTGGCGAAGGAGAGCGGCGACCCCAGCACGTTCAGCCCGCCTTCGATCGTGATCAGGCCCAGGATCAATACCACGACCGCGACGAAGCGCAGGAAGTAGGATTGGAGCCGCGTGCCCAGTTCGGTGGCGAGATAGGCCACGATGAAGAAGACCGGGCTGGCGCCGAGCGTGAACGCGAACATCAGAGCCGCGCCGGCGGCCGCGCTGCCCGTGCCGAGCGCCGCGGCCATCATCGCCTGGGTCACGCCGCAGGGGATCAACACCGTGAGCGCGCCCAGGAAGAGCGGCGTCGAGAAGTCGGTCTTGCCTTTGGCCCGGCGTCGGATGTAGCGCGTGATGAAGCGTGGCGGTTCGATCACGAAGAAGCGGAAGATCGGGTGGATGTTCAACATGCGCAGCCCGTTGCCCACCATGAAGACGCCGATGGCGATCATCAGCGCGGCGCGCGTGATCGGATCCAGCGTCAGGAATGCGCCGGCCAGTCCGAGCAGCGCGCCGAGCAGCGTGTAGGCGACCAGCTTGGCGAGGAGGAAGAGGGCAATTGGCAGGGCCGTGTTGGCGCGCCGCGCCGATTGGCCCATCCCACCCGCGGGCGCATTCAGCACGTCCTGCTCGATTTGGTGGGCCAGCGAGCCGGCCAGCAGCCCGCCTTGCACGGCGAGACAGCTCAGGCCGCCGGTGGTCAGCCCCGTGATGAAAGCGAGGATGAGTTGTTCCATCGTTAGCGTTTGCCTCCATCCCACACCACGAACGGCATGTTGACGACCACGCCCGGCTGCGTGATGGTCACTTCGCCGGCCTTTTGCGCCGCCAGCACGTCGGCAGCCGATTTTAGCTCGCGTGCCCTGGCCGGGTCGGCCCATTTCACCAAGTGGATGCTGCGCAGGGGGGTGTAGCCGGCGGTCCCCGGCGGGTTCGGGAAGACATCGCCCTGGAAGCCGAGCGGCCCCTTGCCGGCCACCCCGTTCTCGAACACGTAGACCGGGGCCAGGCTCTCGGCGGGTGCTTTCGCCAGCGCTGGGACGTGCAGCACCGGCGACTTCATCATGGCCGTCAGCTTCTCGGCGATGCCGGGATCGGAGGCCTCGGTGTGTACGAAGTAGATCTCCTTGCCCTCGGCCCACGCCTTGCCCGCGGGCAGGGCGGCGGTGGGAATCTGCCCACCCTGCGCCGCGCACGCCGACAGGA
>CAZYHE010000580.1:0-3461 GCA_964647225.1 uncultured Anaerolineales bacterium | reverse complement strand
GGAGGTCACCAGCGGGATTGGAACAACCTTGTCCACTGAAGTGTGTGTCGCGGCCGGGACACACGAGAGTGCGCTACCGTGCGCAACGGGGGAACCATCAACCCAGATCGTTCACTCGATGGTATTGCTTATAACAGAGGATGGATACGATGTCAAGTCGCGGAAAAGCGGGGGAGGTCGCGCCGCCAACCTTAAAGGCGACCCGAAAAATACGAGGCGATGGCGGAGAATAGACGGCGTCGGGGCGATCACGGTGGATCGCCCCGACCGGCGTTCAGCGCACCCAACCGCGTAGCGCGACCGCCTCGGCCACGCGCCGGACCGCCACGATGTAGGCCGCCAGGCGATTGTGGACGCGCCGGGTTTGCGCGATCTCATGCACCGCGTGGAAGGCCTCGGTCATGCGCGCATCCAAACGGGCCTGCACATCGGCCAACGGCCAGTAGAAGTTGTAGGCGTTCTGAACCTGCTCGAAATAGCTGACCGTCACACCGCCGGCATTGCACAGAAAATCGGGGATCACATACACCCCATTCTCGTGCAAAATCCGGTCGGCTTCCGGCGTGGTTGGCCCGTTTGCCAACTCACCGACGACTTTGGCCTTAATGCGCGGCGCGTTCGCCTCCGTGATCACATTCTCGAGCGCGGCCGGGAAGAGCACGGTGACCGGCAGCTCCAGGATTTCGGCATTCGTGATGTTGTCGGCGCCGCGGAAACCGATCACGCTGCCCGTCTGGCGTTTCCATGCGACCGCCTCGGTGTAGTCAATCCCCTTCGGGTTGTAGATGCCCCCGCGGGAATCGCTGATGGCAACCGTCTTGAGACCGAGCAGCGTGCTGCCCAACTGATGCGCGAATTGCCCGGCATTGCCATAGCCCTGGATCGCCACCGCGGCGTCCTGCACGTCGAGGCCCAACGCCCGCACCGCTTCGCGGAGGGTGTAGAGGCCGCCGCGCGCAGTCGCATCGCCGCGGCCCAATGAGCCGAACAGATTCACGGGCTTGCCGGTGATGACACCCGGCAAGTGCCGGCCGGTGATGACCTCGTACTCGTCCATCATCCAGGCCATGATCTGCGGATTGGTGTAGACATCCGGCGCGGGCACGTCCCGATCGGGGCCGACCACCGCCGCCACCTTGCGCATGTACCCGCGGCTGAGCCGCTCCAGCTCACCCTGCGACAGGGTGCGCGGATCGCACACGATGCCGCCCTTGCCGCCGCCCAACGGCAGATCGAGCAGCGCGGTTTTCCAGGTCATCCACGCCGACAACGCCCGAATCGTATCCACCGTCTCGTTGGCGTGATAGCGAATCCCGCCTTTGGCCGGGCCGCGCGCCGTGTTGTACTGGATGCGGAAACCCTTGAAAACTTCCTGGCTGCCGTCATCCATCTGCACAGGAATCGTGAAGTGGAGTTCCTGCATCGGCTCGCGCAATAACGCGTGCATGGCCGGGGACAGGCCGAGGTGCGCCGCCGCCTCATCGAGTTGGCGTTGCGCGATCAGAAAGGGGTTCAGTTCTGAGCTCATGATCTCCATCCTTGGGTTATGGATTAGCCACAGCCGGTCATCGGGGCGCGCCAAATACACCGCGGGGGGGCCGCACCGCACGCCCGACGACCGTATGCAGATCAGGGATCAGATGATGCGAATGTTCAACTATACGCCGGCCGCGGCAACCCAGGATTGTCGAAGGCGCTGCGCGGCTGATGGGGGGTGCTCAACCGGGGCTTGCCGGCGCTTGAGTTAGCGAAACGGCCATGTTCCACCATCCGAGGCTCATCATCTCGTGAAACGCGATTATAGCATCGAGGTCTGGCGACGCCAAAAACAGATGCGGTGCGTTTCGGTGCATGAAGCCCGGCGGCGACCGCGCAGGCCCCCCGCCCCGCTTGCCAGATTCGCGCTTGCGCGCTAAGATGCAATCGCCGTACACAAACGGCGCACCCGCTGCCTCCAGGAGACGACCATGCCCATCACCCCCATCCGGCCGAAATGGGCCGGCACGCTGACCGACCGCGAGCGCTTCGTCCGCCAGATGCACTACGCGCCCGTGGATCGCTGTTTCAACATGGAGTTCGGCTATTGGAACGAGAACTTCACGGAGTGGCCGCTCTTTTACGAGAACGGCATCACCAACAACCAGGAAGCCGACATCTTCTTCAACTTCGACCGGATTCACGGGGTCGGCGGCCGCATCTGGCTCAGCCCGGCCTTCGAGAACGCGATCGTAGAAGAACGCGAAACCACGAAAGTCATCATGAACCCCGACGGGCTTCTGGCTGAAGTCCCCAACGACGGCCACGACACCATCCCGCACTTCATCAAGTCGAGCATCACCACGCCGGCCGACTGGCAAAAGGTGAAGGAAGAACGTTTCCGCCGCGACGATCCCGCGCGCAAGGTCAACGTGCAACTGCTCAAGGAGTTGCACCCGTCCAGCCGCGACTACCCGCTCGGCGTCCACTGCGGCTCGATGATCGGCAAAATCCGCGACATGCTCACCTTCGAAGGGTTGGCCTACGCGACCTACGACTACCCGGAGATGGTCGAGGACATGGTCGAGACCGCGTGCGTGATGGTCGAGGACTTCCTGGATCAGGTGCTCGGCCAGCTCGACTTCGACTACGCGTCGGGCTGGGAAGACATCTGCTACAAGAGCGGCCCCATCGTCTCGGTGCGGTTCTTCAAGAACATCGTCATGCCGCGCTACAAACGGATTCACGCCAAAATCAAGGCCGCCGGGATTGATCTCTGGTACACCGACTGCGACGGCGACGTGCGGCCGATCATGCCCTATTTCATGGAAGGCGGGATCAACTGCCTCTTCCCCTACGAAGTCAACAGTTGCGCGCACCCCGGCGAGCTACTCGGCAAGTACGGCAAGGAGCTGCGCATCATGGGCGGGGTGGACAAGATCCAGCTCGGCTACGGCCGCGCCGCGATCGACGCGTACATGGAGACCCTCGTCCCGCTGGTGGCGCGCGGGGGCTACATCCCCTTCTGCGACCACCGCTGCCCGCCGAACGTAGACCCGGACGATTATCTGTACTACCTCGACCTCAAAGAGCGGATGTTCGGGATGAAATGACATGACAGCACTGACTGGAGCGCGCCGGCCGGGGTGAATTTCGCTTCGAGAAAGTGACCGACCTGGCCGCGTGGGGGGCGCCGCGCGCCCCCCACCCCGCGTCCGCGGCGCACGCCACCGACACCCCGCCCCCCAACGCAAGGGGCGCCGCGCCCAAATTGGGAGACACCTTCCCCAAATCAGGGGAAGCCTCGCCCTATTTAGGGGAAGCATTCCCCCAATTAGGGGAATCCTTGCCCTATTTATGGGAACCATTCCCCCAATTAGGGGAAGCATTGCCAAACTTAGGGAAACCATCGCCTAACTTAGGGGAAGCCTTCCCCCAATTAGGGGAACCATTGCCCAAACTTGGGGAGCCTTCCCCCGCTTTGC
>CAZYHE010000579.1:0-3461 GCA_964647225.1 uncultured Anaerolineales bacterium | reverse complement strand
TGGCGCTCGTGCGCGGGCTGCAGGGCGACGATCCGCGCTATCTCAAGGCGGCGGCCTGCGCCAAGCACTACGCCGTCCACAGCGGGCCGGAGCCGGATCGCCACGGCTTCGACGCGGTCGTGGACGAGCGCGACCTGCGCGAGACCTACCTGGCCGCGTTCGAAGTCCTCGTGCGCGAGGGCCGCGTCGAGTCGGTGATGGGCGCGTACAACCGCACGAACGGCGAGGCGTGCTGCGCCAGCCCCACCCTGCTGGAGCAGATCCTCCGCCAGGAATGGGGCTTCGACGGCCACGTCGTCTCCGACTGCGGCGCGATTGACGACATCTGGCGCTTCCACGGGCTGGCGAAGAATCGGGAGGAGGCCGCGGCGCTGGCTGTGAAGAACGGCTGCGAGCTGAATTGCGGCGAAACCTACGGCAGCCTGCTGATCGCCCACCACAAGGGGCTGATTGACGAGGCGACCCTCGACCGGGCCGTGTGGCGGCTCTTCCGCACGCGGATGCGGCTGGGGATGTTCGATCCGTCGGAACAAGTTCCGTACTCGGCCATCCCTTACGAAGTCGTGGACTCGCCGGCGCATCGGGCGCTGACCCTGCAAGCCGCGCGCCAATCCATCGTGCTGCTGAAGAACGAACGCCTGCTGCCCCTGTCGAAGGAGGTCGGCAGCATCGCGGTGATCGGCCCGAACGCCGATGATCTGATGACGCTGCTCGGCAACTACAACGGCACCCCCGCCCACGCGGTCACGCCGCTGGAAGGGATCCGCCGGGCGGTGTCGGCCAAGACGGCGGTCTACACGGCGAAGGGCTGCCCCATCGCCGATGGCGTGCCCAACCTGAGCGTCATCCCGTCCGAGTTCCTGCGGCCGGCCACCGCCGACGGCCCGCAGCACGGCCTGACCGCCGAATACTTCGCGACCGGCCAGATCGAAGGCGCGCCCGCGTTCGTCCGGCTCGATGGGGCCGTGGATTTCATCTGGAAGAACACCACCCCGCTGGGCGGCGCGCGCGGCGATCACTTCGCCGTGCGGTGGACCGGCTCCCTCGTGCCGCCGGCCACCGGCGCGTATCGGCTCGGCGTGAACGGCCACAGCAGCTACAAGCTGTTCCTCGACGGCGAACTGCTGGTGGAATACCACGGCGTCCACCATGCCCTGCGTCGAACGAAGGAAGTCGCGTTGCAAGCCGGCCGGCTCTATCGTATCCAGCTCGATTATGTCAATGACGGCATTGATCCGTGGGCGCAGCTCGTGTGGGCCGCGCCCGGCGTGGATGAGGCAGCCGAGGCGCTGGAGGTTGCGTCGCAGGCCGATGTGGTCGTGCTGTGCCTGGGCCTCACCCCGTATGTCGAGGGCGAAGAGATGCCGGTCAAGGTCGAGGGCTTCGTCGGCGGCGACCGCACCGACATCGCCCTGCCAACGGCGCAGCAGCGGTTGCTGGAACGCGTCCACAGCCTGGGCAAGCCGGTCGTGCTCGTCCTGCTCGGCGGCAGCGCGATCTCGGTGCCCTGGGCCGACGCGCACGTGCCTGCGATCCTCCAGGCGTGGTATCCGGGCGCGGCGGGCGGCGCGGCGTTGGCCGAGGTGCTCTTCGGCGATACCAACCCGTCCGGCCGGCTGCCGGTCACGGTCTACAAATCGGTCGCCGACCTACCGCCGTTCGTGGATTACGCGATGGCGAACCGCACCTACCGCTACTTCCGAGGCGAACCGCTCTACCCGTTCGGCCACGGGCTGAGCTACACGACGTTCGCTTATCACAACCTGCGGCTGAACAAAGCCACGATCTCCGCCGATGAGCCGCTGACCATCCAGGCCGACGTGACCAACACCGGCCAGCGCGCCGGGGATGAGGTCGTGCAGTTGTATCTGAGCTATCCGAACACCTCCCCGCGCAACCCGATCCGCCAACTACGCGGATTCCAGCGCGTCAGCCTGGCGCCGGGCGAGACGAAGACGGTCAGCTTCACCCTGGCGCCGCAGGATCTCGCGCTGGTGAACGATGCCGGGCAGCGGGTGGTCGAGGCCGGCGCGTATCGCGTGAGCGTCGGCGGCCGGCAGCCACCGGGAACCGACTTCCACACCGGTGTCACGACAGGCGCATTCAAGGTCGAGAAGTAGTATTTTGGACAGGGTTAACAGGATTCACAGGATGACTGCGTGGCCCTAATCCTGTTCATCCTGTAAATCCTGTCGAAACAAGGAAATCGCATGGACTTCCCCACTCAAGAATCCAACGCGCCGCGCTGGAGCTACACGCCTTCAGCCGGCCGCTTCGACATGCGCGACGCGCTGATCCCGCGGCGGCTGACCCTGGCGATGTGGGATCAGGCGTTCCTGCTGCGCCACATCCCCGGCGGCTCCTACGCGGACTACGACCGGGTGCTGGACGAGACGATCGAGCGCGGGTACAACACGGTGCGGCTCGACCCGCTGCCGCAACTGCTCGACCTGGCGCGACCGGAAACGGTCTTCGCCTGGGATGATCCCAAGACGCCGTACATGCCGTGGTGCTGGGACACCGCGGTCGAGGGGCCGGTCGGCGAGTGGCTGATCGAGTTCATGGAGAAGTTGCTGCGCCGGCCGCTGGGCTACACCCTCAGCGCGTGGTGGTTCCACGGCGGATCGGGCAACAACCCGTTCCCGCAGGCCGCCGCGGCCCCGCGGACGCACGTCGAGGCCGCCGGGCTGTGGATCACGATGCTGCACGAGTGGAAGCGGCGCTTCGGCTTCGCGGGGCTGGTCTACGTGGATCTCGCCAACGAGGTGCCCTACTTCCTGCCCGGCTTCATGGATCGCTTCCGGGCGGAGACGGGCGCGCCGTGGGGCGGCTCCCCGCGCTTCTCGCCCCAACAGATCGAGTTCCTGGCGAAAGAACTGAACGACGCGTTCGCCCTCCTCCGCCGCGAGTTCCCGGAGCTGCGCTTCACCGCCTCGATCCACGGCGACGAGCGCTGGCTGGACGTGCCCGTAGATTTCGACTGCCTGGACGTCCACTTCTACGCCGACGCCGACCGGCGCTGGGGCCAGCGCACGCGCTTCGGCGAACACATGGCGCACTTGTTCACCGACGCGTCGTGGCACCGGGAGTTCAGCGAGCGGTGCGCGGCGGCCCAAGCCGCGGTCGCGCCGATGCTGCGTGCTCGCCAGCGCGCCAAGCTCGCCAACTTCGCCGCCTGGTCGGGCCGCTTCGGGATGCCGCTGACCACCAGCGAGTCGTGGGCGTCGTGGTATTACTTCGACAGCCCCGACCTCGATTGGGGCTGGTTACTCGACTGGGCCGAGTGGTCGGTGGAGGACGCCATCGAGTTCGGGATGTGGGGCTGGACCCCGCACAACTACGTCCAGCCGCAGTTCGCCAACTGGCAGGATGTGCGCTGGCATCGGCGGTTGACCGAGCGGTTGCTCCGGAGTTGACGGAGATTTGACAGGATTGACAGGATGAACAGGATTGGATTGGAT
>CAZYHE010000578.1:0-3471 GCA_964647225.1 uncultured Anaerolineales bacterium | reverse complement strand
GCGCAGCGTCCTTTGCTGTGCAGTCGAAGGACGCCCCGCTCACAGCCGCGCCAGCGCGTCGGCCATGCGCTCGACCGCCTCTTGCAGCGCGGGGATCGAATTAGCGAAGCAGAGCCGCAGATACCCCTCGCCGTATTTGCCGAAAGCGGTTCCGGGCAGTAACGCCACCCCCGCTTCCGTCAGCAAATAGTCGGCCAGCCAATCGGATGACTTCCCAAGCCCCGAAACGTTCGGGAAAACGTAGAACGCGCCCTGCGGCGAACGGCAGCGGATGCCGGGGATGGCGTTCAGGCCTGCCACCAGCACATCGCGGCGCCGCCGATACTCATCCACCACCGCCGCGACCGCGTCCTGCGGCCCGGTGATTGCTTCCAGCCCGGCCCACTGCGTGAAGTCCGCGGTGCAGCCGACGGCATGGGTCAGCAGCAGCTCGACCCGCTCGGCCAACGCCGCGGGCATGATGCCGTAGCCCAGCCGCCAGCCCGTCATCGCGTAGGTCTTCGAGAAGCCATCGCAGATGATCGTGCGTTCGGCCATGCCGGGCAGCGCCGCGATGCTGGGCACCGCGCCGCCGTCGAAGGCCAGCCGGGCATAGATCTCATCCGACAACACCCAGAAGTCGCGTTCCCGCGCCGCCGCCGCGACGTGTTCGAGCGCGGCCGCCGACATCACGCCGCCGGTCGGGTTGCCCGGCGAGTTGATGATGACCAGCCGGGTGCGCGCGCTGAGCGCGGCGTCGAATGCGTCGAGGTCGAAGGAGAAATCGCTCGCTTCCTGCAGCGGCACCGCCACCGGCACACCGCCCGCCACCCCGATCATCGCGGTGTAGGTGGGGAAACCGGGGTCTGGGTAGATGACCTCGTCGCCGGGGCGCACCACCGCCAGGGTCGGGAAGAAAAGCGCGGGTTTGGCGCCCGGCCCGATCACCACCTGGGCGGGCGTGATCGGGATGCCGCGCTGCTGGCTGGCCTGCTCGGCCAACGCCTGGCGCAGCGGTCGGATGCCGGCGGCCGGTGTGTAGCGCGTCCGCCCCTGGCGCAGCGCGGTCACGCCGGCATCCACGATATTATCGAAGGTCGGGCCGTCGGGCTGACCGATCTCCAGGTGAATGATGCGCCGGCCCTGCGCCTCGAGCGCCTGCGCCCGCGCCAGCATATGATACGCGCCTTCGGGCGCCAGATGCGCCACACGTTCCGCAAAAGCCATCGCAACCTCCGGGGAAACACAAAAAGCCCGGTGCGCAAAGCACGACCGGGCTTACACGCCTGAGGGTAACAGGCTACTTACGCCACACCCGCCAGGGACTTCGCCATACGAACGGCTGAACTGGCATCGGGGGCGTAGCCGTCGGCGCCGATCTGCTTGGCGAAGGCATCGGTGACGGGGGCGCCGCCGATCATCACCTTCACCTGGTCGCGGATACCGGCTTCCACGAGCGCCTTGACGGTCGTGCCCATCGAGGGCATGGTGGTCGTGAGGAGCGCCGACATGCCGACGACCTGCGGCTTGTGCTCCAACGCGCCCTTGACGAACTTTTCGGGCGTGACATCGGTGCCCATGTCAATGACCTCGAACCCGGCGCCTTCCAACATCATGGCGACCAAGTTCTTGCCGATGTCATGCAGATCGCCCTTGACGGTGCCGACGATCACCTTGCCGGTCGGCTTCGAGCCGCTCTCGGCCAGGTATGGCTTGATCACCGCCAGACCGTTCTGCATGGCGCGCGCCGAAACGAGCATCTCGGGCACGAAGTACTCGTTCTCCTCGAAGAGGCGACCGACCTCGCCCATGGCCCCGATCAGGCCTTCTTTGAGGATCACATCCGGCGCAATTCCTGCCGCCAGCGCTTTTTCGACCCCAGCCTTTGCGGCCGGTGCGTTGCCGTCCAAAACGGCATTGTAAATGGCTTCGATTTGGCTCACCACGCCCTCCTGTGGATTTTGGCCGACCGGTCTTGCCGGCGGCTTGCGAGAGGATGTACGAAAGCTACCGTTCGCTACTTTACGCCTATATGATAGTGCCCGTCCATGACCTTAATCAGGATAACCCATGATTTTGCACTTTGTTGCGGCCAATTGGGCAAAGTCACACGGGCATTCCGTGCAGCAGCCAGCCGGCCAGCGCGGCCAACGCCAGCACGACGACCACCGGCACGCGTTTGCTCAGGGCCAGACCCAGCGCGCCCACCATGATCGCGCCCCCCCGCCAATCCGTGACCGTGCCCTGGAAGAGGGTCCACGCGACGCCGAGGGTCAGCCCGATCACCCCCAGGGTGATGCCGCGCGTGAAGCTCTGTACGGCGGGATGCGCCTCGACGCGGCGGTGTAGCGCGACGACCACGAGGGCCAGGAGGGTCGGCAGGGTGATGGCGACCAACGCCAGGCCCGCACCCAGCCAGCCGAACGTGAGGTAGCCCAGGCTGATGGTCCACAGGCCGGTGGGGCCGGGGCTGAGTTGCCCGACCGCAATCGCGGAGATGAAATCGGTCTCGGTGGCCCAGCCGAGCGCCCGGAGATCCTGATGGAGAAAGGGCAGGTTGCCCAATCCGCCCGTCGAGAAGAGCGATCCCTTCAAGAAGAGCCAGAAGTAGAGGAACGGATTCACCGGGGTCATCGCCGTACCCCCGGCCGCAGCCAGCGGAGCGCCGCGGGGGCCTCACCGAGCAGGAGCGCGCCGCTGGCGCCAGCCAGCCCCAGCACAAGCACCGGCGATGCGCGCCAGGCGGCAAAAAGGAGCGCCGCGCCGGCCAGCAGCCCCAGGTGCGCGATTACGCTAAAGCGGCCTTCGCGGCGGGCATGGACCAGTGGCGGCTGCGCCATCTGGGCGGCCAGGCTCAGGCTGAGACCGATGGTGGCCGGCACGACCCCGCGCAGGGCGGCCTTGGCCGCGGGCAGATCGCGGATCGCGGCAAAGCCGGCCGTCATCAGCACGGTGATCGTCGCGCTGGGCAACAGCAGCCCGGCCAGCGCAGCCAGCAGGCCCGGCCAACCGCGCAACCGAAAGCCGATCACCCCGGACAGCTTGAGCAGGTTGATGCCCGGCGAAATCTGCACGAGCGCCCAGACCTTGGCGAACTCCGCCTCGCTCAGCCAGCCGCGCGTGATACAGGCCTGATGGATCAGGTAGAGCGTGATGGACCCGCCGCCGAACGACTGGAGGCCGATACTGAACCAGGCGCCCAGGATCTCCAGCAGCCGCGGGGACGGGCCGCCCGTGTCAGTGACCATAAACTCGCTCCGAATCGGAACTTGAAAACCGGCCCACTATAGCACAGAGCCGGCGATCTCGCCAAGCCAAACACCCTTCAACCAGCGCCCCACCCCGAACTTGACCAAACCGGCTTTCTGGGTAAAATAACACCTGTTCCGCAACAGCGAGCGCAAAGCATCCGGGTCGCTAGCTCAATTGGCAGAGCATCTGACTCTTAATCAGAGGGTTCAGGGTTCGAGTCCCTGGCGACTCATCGCGTCA
>CAZYHE010000577.1:2238-3472 GCA_964647225.1 uncultured Anaerolineales bacterium | reverse complement strand
GAGGATCGCCATAGTTTCCTCGATGGTGACGATCGGCCGCTTCTCCCATTCCAGGCGCAGGATCAGCCGCGATTCCAGAGCGGACAGGGGACGTGACATGGCGGTCCTCTCCTCTTAGGCGCTGCGGCATTCGTGAGCGAATCTGTCACAAAGGCCGATATATCTAAGAGGATTGTAGCTCAGGACTGCCAGACGAGCAAGTCGTCGGAGCTCCTGCTTTAACTGTAACCACGTGGGCCGATGACCGCACGGAGCGCAAGAACGCATCAATGGGACGGGATGGCTGATCTGGGCCACGCGCGTCAGCTCTATCGGCGTGGCCGCGATCACCAGGTCGCAAGGTGTCCGCTAACAACACCCGCCGGCCGCGGATATCGGCCGGGTCAGATGCGCAGGTCGTTTCACCCATCAGAAGTCGCTCGCCACGAGCGCATCCGGCATCACCAGGCGCACTTTCTCGGCCGCCGCGCGGGCAATCAGGGCCGGCGTGAAGCCGGCCTTCGCGAAGAGGACGTACGAGACCGCCGGCCAACGGTCTTCCGGGTCAACCAGCGGTGCCTTGCGCTGCAAATCATCCAAGATGTCCGTACCCACCGGGTTGACCGACCACTTGCACTCGCCCAGCAGCAGCGCGCCGTCGGCGTCGCTGATCGCGACGACATCCACTTCGGCCGCCCGATCCCACCAGGAGCCGACCCGTTCAGGCAGGAAGCCGAGTTGGTTTGCGCGCGCCAGACGCGCCACGTGCGCCCGCGCCGCATCCTCGAAGGCGTAGCTGACAAACTGATCGAAGGTCGGCTGCACGCGCTGCGCCAACACGGCGTCCGCCAAATCCAGATCGAGCGAACCCTGGTTTGGATGTACATAACGGAACCAGAAGCGCAGGAAGGCATCGCTGATGCGGTAGATGCCGCGCTTGCTCTTGTCGGGCCGGCTCTCGGTCGCAGGCACGCTGCGAGTCACCACGCGCAGGTCTTGCAGGATATCTAAGTAGCGGGCGGTGGTCGTGACCTCTCCGACCCGCGCCGCCAGGCTGATCTCGTTGAGGCGCGTCGCGCCCTGGGCAATCGCTCGCAGGAGTGAGAAGTAATTGCGCGGTTCGCGCAGTTCTTCCATGAGCAGCAGTTGGGGTTCGCGGCGGAGCGTGCCCTGGCTGTCCAGGATGTGGGCGCGGATGTTGGCGAAGATATCGGCTTGGTCGGAGAATGCGGTCAGGTAATAGGGCATGCCGCCC
>CAZYHE010000577.1:0-2228 GCA_964647225.1 uncultured Anaerolineales bacterium | reverse complement strand
CCCTACTTCGCTCACCGGGCCTCCCGCCCAAGTCGGATCCCCGCAAGATGCTCTCCTCGCACCACCACTCGGTCATCGCGACCCCGCCCCCCGCCGCCCACCGCCACCACCGGCCGCCCAAGACCCCCCAGGCTTCGACCTGCTGGATCGGCGTGTAAGCGGGGAAGAAGGCCGCCGCCGCCGGTAGTTCCAACGCGGGCAACAGGTAGCTGCCTGTGCGGCGACCATACAGCGGCGCCTGGTAGCCGAGAATCTCCCGTTCCATCATCCCCACGTAGGAGCCGCAAAGGATCAGGAAGACCTGGGTGTCGCGCAAAGTCTCATCCCAGACTTTCTGCAGCAGGGAAGGAATGGCTTTGTTGCCACTGATCAGGTAAGTAAATTCATCCAACACCACGATGGGGCGGCCCGGCAGATCGGCCAGGGCACGGAAAGCCGCCTCCCAGGAAGGGAAGGAGAAACCTTCGGGTACCACGGTGTGGGTGAGGCGCCAAATCTCTTGCGAGAAGGCGGCGAGTTGGTCGGGGTCGGAGCTCAGGGTGGCGATGAAGAAGATGTGTGGCTTGTCCGCACAGAAGTGGCGCAAAAGCTCGGTCTTGCCCACGCGGCGCCGGCCGTAAAGGACGAATAACTCGGCATGACCTGACCGATAGCGTGCCGCCAAGTTAGCCAACTCAGCAATGCGATCAATGAACACGGTGAGCCTCCAGGTGCGACGCAGTGAAGAATTTACAAATCACGATTATTATAATCGCGATTTGTATCCTTGTCGAATCCACCGCGAATTGAAAAGGAGGCCCCCGTTGGGCCTCCTTTTCTTTTCCGGTCATTCTGCACGATGGCGGATCAGCGTGCTGTTACCCCTCCAACTGCTTCGGCTCCTCCGCGACCGGCTGGCTGGCAAACGACTGCTCGCGCCGCGGGCGGTAGGTGAGGCGGGCGAACCCAATGCCCAGGAAATAGAGCGCCAGCAGCGGGCCCATCACCAGCGCCATGTTCAACGGATCCACCGTCGGAGTGATGACGGCGGCCATCCAGGCGATGAGCAGGAAGGCGTACCGCCACTGCTTGACCATGCCCCGCGGCGATGCGATGCCCATGCGAGCCAGCATCGCCATGATCAGGGGCGTCTCGAACGCGGCCCCCATCCAGAGCATCACGCCCAACGTGAAGCTGAAGTAGGCGCGCACGTTCCAACTGGCGCGGGCGATGTCGAGGCCGAAGGACGCCAGGTATTTGAGGGCGAACGGCAGCATGATGAAATAGGCGAATGCCGAGCCTAAGAGGAAGAAGATCAACACCAACGGAATGCCGAGAAACGCGATGAAGCGGTAGGTCGCTCTTTCAGTGGGGCTTTCCAGCGCCGGCTCCGCAAACCGCAAAAGCTGGTACAATAGGATCGGCAGCGTGAGAACGGCCGCCGCCCCGAAAATCACCTCGAAGGTGGCCCACAGCATGTCAATCGGCGCCAGCACGATCAGTTGGATGTCACCCTTTGGGAGAGCGATCAACGCCAGCAGTTGGTTGGAGAAGACGAACGCCAGGACGGCCGCGCCCATCAGCCAGCCCAGGATGATGAAGATGCGGTGTCGCAGCTCCACCAGATGCTCGACCGCGCCGTAGAGGATCTGGATCAGGTCGTAGAGCGGGTTTTCGCTCAGCTCCCACGACCGCCGCGCCTGTTCCAATGTCAGGATCGGCAGTTCATTCTGCTGGCGGCGGAAGTTGGTGATGGACAGCCAAAGCTGTTCGATGCCGGCCGGGAGTTTCGACGGCCCGAGCAAGGCGATCGCAGCGATGAGCAGTATGACCAGGCCGAAAATACCGGTGAAAGACATAGGTCAATCCTGAGGGGTAGGCCCATCCATAGGGAGGGCGTTGGCATTGTCGGGCCAGGTGTCGGCCTCGCGAATGCGTTTCGGCGCGGCGCGATGGCGGCTGCGCGGGGCGACGGGTGCAGTCGGCGCGGCCGCCGCACTCACGGGTTCGGGGCTGGCAGCCGGCGGTGTTTCGACGCGGTCGGGGGCCGGCGCGGCGCCCGCTGCTTCGACCGGCGCAGCGATTTCAGTGACCGGCGCAACGATTTCGATGACTGGCGCTGCGACTTCTTCGACCGGCGCAGTGATTTCTTCGACCGGCGCAGCGATTTGGTCAACCGGCGCTGTGACTTCGTCAACCGGCGCTGCGATTTGGTCAACCGGCGCTGCGACTTCGTCAACCGGCGGTGC
>CAZYHE010000576.1:0-3482 GCA_964647225.1 uncultured Anaerolineales bacterium | reverse complement strand
AAGCTCAGCGACCGTAGTCAACCCGCGCCCTGAGCCTGTCGAAGGGGCGGTGGGCACTTCGGCAGGCTCAGCGACCGTAGTCAACCCGCGCCCTGAGCCTGTCGAAGGGGCGGTGAGCGCTTCGACAGGCTCAGCGACCGTGGACGGGCCAGCGACCGCGAGAGGCAGCGACCGGATGATCGCCCGGATCGCGCCGAGCGCCAGCAGATCGAGCGTCGGGCTGGCGCGGCGGCCCAGGTAGGCTTCGATCGCATGGACGAGCGCATCCATCCCGGTCGCAGCGGTCAGGCGGGGCGGCAGCGAGAGGGCCAGGCCCGCGTCCACGATGGCGGCCGCGGGGAAGAGGGACGCGTGGACGATCCCCTTCTTGAAGCCGTCGGCCGCGCCGATGACCGCGACGTGCGAGACCTCGCTGCCGGTGCCGGCGGTCGTCGGGAGGGCGATCAGCGGGACGCGCGCGCCCGTGAGGGCCGCGCGGCCGGCCTGGAGGTCCGGCCAGGTGACGCCCGCGTGGGCCAGCAGCACGCTGACCGCCTTGGCGACATCAATGGCCGAGCCGCCGCCGACCGCGACCAGGGCCGATGGCTTCACCGCCTGGGCCGCGGCCAGCGCGGCCGCCACCGTCTCCACGCCGGGGTTGCCGGGCACATCGCTGAAGACCTCGACGGGCCGGCCGCCCGCGGTCAGCGCAGGCATGAGCCGCGCCAGGATGCCGGTCGCGACGATGCCCGCGTCGGTGATCAGAAGGGCCGGGCCGGCGCCGAACGCGGCCAGTTCGCGCCCCAGGTCGGCCGCGGCGTCGTCGGAAAAGATCAGTTTGGTGGGACAGAAGAAGGTGTGTGCCATGAGACCTCTTTGACGGCGAAAGAATTTATTCCGGTAATCGGGCCGCGCTCGCCGCGACGTCGGCCCGCCCGGAAATGAAGTTTCCGGGCTACCCAACAGCGCCCGGTCAACCGGGCTGGACGACGCGTTGGTGCCGGATTTAGCCCCGTTGACGGGGCGTGGCTTGGTAGCCCGGTCGCTTCATCGCCGGGCGGCCCGGCTTGACGAGCGACGCGCCCACGAAGGCGATTACCGGATTAATTTTTTACGTTTCATCAACCGCCGCGCCCGACCACGTCAGGCGCCCGCTTTGGTATATACCCCATACGCGCGGCTGTAGCTGATGATCGCATCCAGGCAGGCGGCCGCGCTGATGAACGCGGCCGCCACCTGCGCGGTGTAGCCGATGATCCGGGCGAAGTCGCCTGCGGTCATGCCGATCTGCTCGCGGATGCCCAGCGCGATGAAGACCACGGCGAATTGGCTGCCGACCAGCGCGAACTCGCGGAGGTAGGTGAAGATCTGGTTCTTGTAGATCAGCGTTTGCAGGACGATCTTGCGCGTGTGCATGATCTCGCGATAGTGATCGCGCAGCGACTGATTCTCTCGCTCGTAGATCATCCGAATGCCCGCCCCCTGCACGTCGCTGACGATCGAGTATTGCGTGTCGAGATGCACGCGGAGCCAACGGTTGAAAACGACCGTCATGATGGCCGGGACGATCAGGCTGAGCAGATAAACCGTGCCCAGGAACCGGTTGTAGCCGAGCAGGCTGCCCGACACGATGATGATCTTGATGATCACCGGCGTGAAGCTGCCCAGCACATGATACGCCGCATTGGTTATGCCGCTGACCGCGTTGGCGGTGCGCGCATACGCGGCGCCGGCGGCTTCGGCATCCGTGTGGCCCGCGCGATCGGCCGTCTTGCAAACCAGCTCGACCAGCTTTTGGAAGTCGGTTTCGTAGAACATCTTGTGGCGCAACATCACGTTGGCGCGGACAATGCCCGGCGCCAGGATGCTGGCGGCCATGAACAGCCAGACGGTGTCGCCCATGTCGCCGGTACCCAGCCGATCAATGAACTGGCCGAGCAGGTTGACGGGCCACAGCGCGGCGACCTCCTGCAGGATGGTGACGATGATGATCGCCAGGCTGTAGCCGCGGTAGGCCCAGATGAGGCCCCACACATCCTTGATGAACAACCAGCTTGGGCTGGTTTCCCAACCGGGGCCGGCCAATCGGATCGTCCGCCTGAGACGACTGAGAACGCGCACAAGCCCTCCACCCAACCCTATTTCGCCGCGACCCGAATCCCCGCCCGCGCGATGATCCCCTCGGCCGCGGCCTGGCACTCGGCCACGAGCCGCGCTTCGTCGAGCTGCGTCAGCTTGCCCTCGCGGACGAGGATCTGCCCGCCGACGATGACGGTGTCCACGTCGTTGCCATTGGCATTATACACCAACGCGGACGCAGCCGAATGTACCGGCGCGATGTGCGGCCGGGCCAGATTCACGAGCACGATGTCGGCCAGCGCGCCGGGGGCCAGCCGGCCGATTTGCCCATCCAGCCGCATGGCGCGTGCGCCGCCGTGCAGCGCCATCTCCAGCACGTCGGGGGGAAGGAGCGCCTGGGCGTCCAGGCTGCCGACCTTCTGGAGGCAGGCCGTGGTCTTGAGCACTTCGAGCATGTCCTGCGAATTGTTCGAGCCGGGGCCGTCGGTCGCCAGCGCCACGGGGATGCCGCGCCGCCGCCATTCCCCGACCGGCGCGATGCCGGACGCCAGGTACATGTTGCTGACCGGGCAATGCACGATCAGGCTGCCGCGGCCGGCCACCCGATCCAGCTCCTCCGGCGTCAACCAGACGCAATGGACAAGCTGCCAGCGGTCGTCCAGCACGCCGATTTCGTCCAGCCAGCGCACGGGGGTCAGGCCGAACTCGTCGAGCGACATCTGCACCTCGTCGCGCGACTCGCTGACGTGGATGTGGACGCCGACGTCCCACGCGTGCGCCAGCCGGCCGATCTCGCGCAGCGTCTCGATCTGGCAGCCCCACGGGATCATCGGCCCGAACTCGACGCGCACGCGGCTGGTCGGGCCGGTGTTCCAGCGGCGGATCAGCCGGCCGGTCTCCGCCATGATCGTCTCGGCGGGTTCCAGGAACTTCGCGAAGTAGGGCTGGCGATCCCCCACCCCGCGGGCCAGCAGCGCCCGCGCGCCGCTGCGCTGCGCGGCCTCGGCCACCGCATCCATGTTGCGGGGCGAGGTCTGGACGTAATCCTGATCGAGCACGGAGGTCGCGCCGCACTTGAGGTTTTCGACAAAGCCGAGCAGCGCGGCCAGATAGAAATCGTGCTCGGTCATCGCCAGGCCGCCGGGCCAGGTCGCCTCGGCCAGCCATTGGAGCAGCGGCCGGTCGTCGGCCAGCCCGCGCAGGAAGCACTGGAAGAGGTGCGTGTGCGCGTTGACCAGGCCGGGGAGCACCGCCATGCCCGCGGCGTTGATGATCTCGTCAGCCCCGGTCAGCAGCGTTTCAGGCGGCGCGCCGTCCCCCACTGCCTCGATGCGCTCCCCGCGCACGTACACGTATCCCGGCCGGAGTGCCCGCCGCATGTCGTCGTCGCACGGCAGCACCCAGCCGCTATGGATCAAGAGTGT
>CAZYHE010000575.1:0-3483 GCA_964647225.1 uncultured Anaerolineales bacterium | reverse complement strand
AATCTCATGTTGTGGACCATCATCGTCATTCTGTTCGTGCTGTGGCTGCTCGGCGCTTTCGGCTCAAGAGTATATCCCAGATTCCCTAAAACCGGCAACGCCGTTCACACGCTGATCGTCATCGCGCTGATCCTCGTCGTATTGCGGCTGTTGGGGGCGGTGTAACCCGCCGTGCGCCTGGCGGAATAGACACGGTCTGGCGCATTTGAAGGCATCTTGATCTCGCTGGGCCGCCCGGAAAACCGCCACTCGATGAGTTGACCAGGTGGCGGTTTTCTGCACATTAAGCTATTTTCGCGCTCAATCTGCTTTCCGACGCGAACAGGAGATAACCTTTGCCATGAAGAAATTTACTTCCCTCATCGGAGCGCTCGTGCTCCTCGTAATCTTGCTGGGTTCGGTTGCCCTGGTATTCGCAGGGCCGCCAGCCGTAGTGTCTCATCGGGAAGGCGCCGTCGCGGCGGCGCAACCGGCGCCACTGGCGACCACAAGTCCCGCCACACCGGCGCAAGAGAAAACCGAGGCTGTCTATGTGACGATCCGCCCGGCCGCCGACGCCTCGATCCAGAGCCTCGTGCTCAGCCTGAAGCCTAATGGCGCAGCCGTGCTTGCCACGAATTTCGGCAAGGCGAAGCCCATCATCGAGACGGGCGCCTGGGCAGACAATGGCAATGACACCTATTCCGTCACCCTCACCGACCGAGATGGCGAGAAAAAGCCCGTGCCGCTGGTCATGAAATTCCAACGCGAAGACATGTACCTGACCCTGGTGGATTACGATAAGGCGGCCGGGGGCGAGAGCGGCCTCAAGCTAAACCTGGCCGCAGACGTGGCCCGTAGGGTCCGGTCAGCCCTGGTGACCATGGATCTGGAGGCCGGCTTCCCGCTCGATCCGACGTTCGTCAGCGCCAACGGGGGCGGTGAAGTGGACGCACGGCTGCTAGGCCCAAAGTGTGTCGGCTTCATCCATCGCCAATCCGTCGTGACTGTGAACTGGGCCGGCCAGGCCGACAGGGTGCGCGTCTTCTTCTACAGCGACGGTGACGCCACGCTGGTGGTGCTGACGCCGAAGGGTGAGCTGCTATGTAACGACAACGCCAACGCGCAACTCCTCGATCCATTCATCGAGATCGCGAACCCGGTGGCCGGCGAATACCGCATCTGGGTCGGCAGCGCCGCCAAGAATCAGCTGATCCCGGGCGTCCTGGTGTTGACCACGAACTCGAACATGGACTTGGGCACGTTCGAATTGGGCAAGTTGATCAAGCGCCCAGCCATCCCGCAGAAGGTGATCCGGCCGACGACGCCGGTGACGCTCAACGCGCAGGTGCAGGCGATATACGACACGCTCGTCAAGGCCGCGCCCGCGCTGAAGCCTGAGACCGCCGCCTCAGTTGCAGTGACGGCTGAAGGCGAGGTGCCGTTGTTCAGGATCCCGCCGGCGGCGGGACAGGGCTGCGCGGGCCTGGTCACGGGCGCGCCGAGCTACGCGTTCAAGTGGAGCGGTGTGACCAACGCTATCCGCATCGCCTTCGAAGGCGATGCAGATAGCACCTTGATGGTGGTTGGTCTGGATAGCAAGCTGGTCTGGTGCAACGACGATGCGAAACCCGACAGCATCCACCCGGCGATTGACGTCCCGAATCCCACCGACGATACGTACCTGGTATACGTGGGCCGCATCAACCCGGAAAAGCCCATCAAGGGCACGCTGACCGTGGTCGCCGCGGCGAAGGGAGTAACACAATGAAGCGACTTTTCCTTACTGCCGTTATGCTGACTGTCGTCCTGACCCTGGTGGCTGGCGTTATGCCCGCCATGGCCCAGAGCGGCAACACGTGGCGCGCCGACTACTATAACAACCCGGATTGGGCCGGCGCGCCGGTCGCGACCGAGTTCGCCAGCTTCTTATCCTTTGACTGGGGCTACGGGTCCCCAAACCCCGCCGTGCCGGTAGATAACTTCACGGCGCGGTTCACGACCGATGCGTTCTTCTATGCGGGCAACTACAATTTTTCGCTGATCGCCGATGACGAGATTGTCCTGCTCATGGACGGCGTGCCCTATCTGGACACCCGCGGCCAGGGCCAGTCCGGCAAGCTGTTCAACATCATGCTCTCGATGTGGCAGGGGCAGCACCGCGTTGAGGTGCTGTTCCGCGAGTGGTCGCAAACGGCCTACGTCTACGTCAACTGGGCGTACAGTGGTAGTGGTGGCAATCCGCCGCCATCCTCCACACCCGTAGGGCCGAAATTCCCGCCCCTGCCGCCGTCCACCGATAGTGTACAGACGAAATTCGGGAACTACACGCCGTGCCTGCAACAGGGCATCCACCAATCGCACTGCTTCGTGTCCGATGGCGCCTGGGACTCGCCCAACCTGGGTTCAATCCAGATGGAGCCGCAGATTCAATCGTGGGTGAACTGCAAGCCGGCCGACCAAATCAGCACGTTCTATCTCAGCCCAGAAGTGCCGATGAAGGGCTACAAGTGTTCGAGGACCATGGCCGGTTGGTTCCCCAACTGATCTGGCCCTCCCGCAATATGTCGTACAACAAATAGCAAAAGGATCGCCCTCCGGAACGATCCTTTTGCAACAAAAAATCTGGCGTTTGCGCTGATGACAGGGCGACGCACCCCTGCTATGCTATGAATAGAAGTCTCAGATGCGCAGCAGGGAATCGAGACACCGACTTACAACCATCAAAGGAGAAACCGAATGATCAACCACAACCACGCAAACCACGAACAGGATAGTGACGCAAGTGAACCGAGCGGGGCCTGGGCCGGCGGCATATTGGCCGGATTGCTGATCGGCAGCCTGGCGGGCGCGGTGGCCATGCTGTTGCTGGCGCCGCTATCGGGGAAGCAGACACGGGCCAAGCTCCAGCGGCAAAGCCGCAAACTGCGCAAGCAGGCGACCGAAACGGTGGAAGACGCGGCCGCCCAGGCGCGCGGCACTGCCCGCCAGGTCACGCACGACGTGCGCAAGCAGGCTGAAAAACTGGAGCAACGCGGTCAGGCACTGCTCGACGAGCAAAAGGACAATTTGTCCACAATCATCGAGGCCGGGAAAAACGCGGCCCAAGGTAATCGGAACTAACGGGCCATCAACGATCAAGTGCTGGGTTCGTAGTGGCGACTTCAGTCGCTCGTCCGCACGAAAACGACTGAAGTCGTTACTACCAACTCGGCAGACCAGGCGGCCATAGTTCTCTCTTCACCAGGAGGTAGCAACCATGTTCAAGCATATACGTTTGGTCGCGATACTGCTGATTTGTGTCGCGCTTCTACCTGTAGTGGGTAGCCCCTCTTTCAATGCATCCGCAGACCCGCTGGCGGGTACTGCGCCTGACCTGGGTGTAGCAGATAGCTTCGGCGTCCTGGGCGGCTCGACGGTGACCAATACCGGCCTGACCGTTGTCAATGGAGATCTGGGGGTTTGGCCCGGTCTCGCGATCACGGGCTTTCCTCCGGGAATCGT
>CAZYHE010000574.1:0-3490 GCA_964647225.1 uncultured Anaerolineales bacterium | reverse complement strand
AATTTGACAGAACCGCCAAGCACGAGTAGCATTTGCACGGAATTTCACTATAGTGGAGGCAGTTACATGATTAAGCTAGTCTTGCTCCGCCACGGCGAGAGCGACTGGAACAAAGAGAACCGTTTCACCGGCTGGACCGATGTGGATCTTTCGGCGAAGGGCGTGGCCGAGGCGCATGAGGGCGGCAAATTGCTGCGCGAGGGCGGCTATGTCTTCGACGTGGCTTACACCTCGGTGCTCAAACGGGCGATCCGCACCCTGTGGATCGCGCTCGACGAACTGGACCAGATGTGGATCCCGATCCACAACACCTGGCGGCTCAACGAGCGGCATTACGGCGCGTTGCAAGGCCTGAACAAGGCCGAGACCGCCGCCAAGTTCGGCGACAAGCAGGTGCTCATCTGGCGCCGCTCCTACGACATCCCGCCCCCCGCGCTCACCGCCGACGATCCGCGCTTCCCCGGCAGCGATCCGCGCTACGCCGGCCTGACCGCGGCCGAACTGCCGCTGACCGAATGCCTGAAGGACACGGTGGCACGCTTCCTGCCCTACTGGCACGAGACGATCGTGCCGGCCCTCAAGGCGGGTCAGCGGGTCATCATCGCGGCCCACGGCAACAGCCTGCGCGCGCTGGTGAAGTACCTGGACAACGTCTCGGACGCCGAGATCGTCGAGTTGAACATCCCGACCGGCATTCCGCTGGTCTACGAGCTGGACGACGAGTTGAAGCCGATCCGCCACTACTACCTGGGCGACCCCGAAGCCGCGGCCAAAGCGGCGGCCGCCGTCGCGGCGCAAGCACAACGCCGGTAAAAACAACCATTCCCGCACACGAAGACGCCCCTGACCTTTGAAGGTCAGGGGCGTCTTCGTGTGCGCAGCCATGTCGCATCAGGCCTTGTGCCCGTCCGGTCGGGACGCCCGCAAGGCGCGATGCGACAGGCACATGCCAGGCCATGCGCACGCGCTATTCAGCCGCCAGATAGAGCAGGCAGTTATCGGTGCCCAGGCCCGATGGCTCGTAGCCATCCGCGGCCGGGTCGTTGTGCCACGCGCCGCGGTCCGTCACATAGCGAAAACGATAGACGCCGGGGCGCACGCGGATCGTCCTGGCCCACATGCCATCCTTGCGCAGCTTCATCTGCCCCGCTTCGGGATCCCAGCCGTTGAAATCGCCCACCACCGCCAGCGCCTCGGCCGCGGTCTCTCCAGGCATCTCGAAGGTCACAGACCACCACGCGCTCTTACCCACACGATCACGCTTCATGGATTGATACGCTCCTTACGCTCATCGCCCCGACCTGTCCCGCGCGCACGCGGACGGCAGGCGACGTCTGTAAATTTCTCTTGTTTTTATACTCAAAATCGCACAAAATGTCAAGTCCTCCGCTCTCCCCGCGCGATGGGTTGCGCCGTCTTGCGTGACCTTCGGGTTAGAAGTATAATAGCGCAACGGCGTTTCTTACGTAGTAGTCGGGGCGATCCTTGGTGGTCGCTCTGCAAACGCATTCGTGTGGAGGAGCAGGCGTTTTTGGAGGTCAGTCAGCCCATCGCGGCGGTTCGGTTCGAGAACGGGCAATGGCGTGCGCTGCAAGGCGCGGTCGTGCGCGAGGTGATGGTGCGGCTGCACGTCAACGGCAGCGAGTTGGCACGCCTGATGTGTACGCCCGAACACTTGGACTGGCTGGCGCTCGGGTTCCTGCGCAGTGAAGGCATCATCGCCGAGCGGGCAGACGTCCGGCTGGTGAAGGTCTGTCCGAGCGAAACGTGCGTGGATGTCTGGTTGCGCCGGAGCGATTTTCAGCCGCCCACCCGGTGGACGATCACCAGCGGGTGCGGGGGCGGCGTCACCTTTGCGGATTTGAGCGAGGCCGCGCAGCCGCTCACTTCGCCGGTCCGGGTGCGGGCCGGGCAGCTCAGCGGGCTGATGCGCGCGTTGCAAGAGACGCAGGAGACGCGGGGCATTCACACCTCGGCGCTGGCCGAGGGCGACCAGTTGCTTGCCGTTGTGGAAGACGTTGGCCGGCACAACACCATAGACAAGTTGTTGGGGCGCTGTCTGATCGAGGAGATCCCCACCAACCACCGGATCCTGCTCAGTACGGGCCGGATCAGCTCAGAGATGTTGCACAAGGCCGCCCATGCCGGGATCCCGGTCGTTGTCAGCCGCACCTCACCGACGAGCCTGTCGGTGGCGCTGGCAGCCGCCTGGAACGTGACCCTGGTGGGCTATGTCCGGCGCGACAGTCTGACCGTGTACAACGGGCAGGCGCGCGTCGTCATGGAGGAGGCACTCTTCGATGCGAACGTGTGATGAGGCGTGGGCCGCCCTGGATCGCGGCTTCAAGGAATTCATGGATTGTCTGGGGCAGTTGACTGAGGAAGAACTCACGGCCGCCCCGGCGACGGGCAAATGGACGGTGAAGGATGTCGTCGCGCACGTGTGGAGCTGGCTGGAAGAAGCCAACCAGACGGTGAAGGGGTGGCAGGGCGCGCGGCCCTGGCAGGCCGGCGTCACCTATGATGACGCGTGGAACGAAGCGCAAGTGACCAACCGCGAGACCCTGCCGCTGATCACCGTCGTGGATGGGATCACCAGCGCGCACCGCCGGCTGATGCACAAGCTCGAACTGGCCGACGACGAGACACTGGCGAAGGTCGGCGCGGCGCCCTGGGGCCAAAAGATGCCCCTGGTGGATTTCTTCTACGGCATGGCCGAGCACTACACCGAGCACGTGCGCGACCTGCGCGCGTATCAGGAGCACTGCCTGGAGGGGTGCGACTGACGGACGACCATTCGACAGACACAAAGACAACGCCTTGGGGTGGCGCGTTTGCGCCATGCCGAGGCGTTGTCTTTGTTGGAGAAGTTGTGGGTTATCTTGCCAATCAAAGGAGCCGGGTAGGAGGTGGTTCAGGCATCGAACGCCCTGTCCCGGATCATCGCGAGGACGGGGGGCGGGGCACAAATTTACAAACAGACATACGTGTAGGGGGTATCACACGCAACATGGGCAAAATGGCATAGTGGCATATACTTGTCGCTTGTCTTGTGCTGGCAACGCAGCGCGCATCGCTTATTGATTTTTGCGATTTGACGAGAAAGCACCAACGCGCCTATACTGGGGGTGCGTGTTCGCATGGTCATGTCGGCCATGCTGCGCAAGGAGGCTGCCATGCGGAGGGTGCTTCTCGCGTCTTCGATGTTCCTCATTTTTGTTCTACTGTCAACAGCCAAAGCCTGGCCTCTCTCGGCTGTGACCATACCTGATTTTGCTCTCCAAACAGCCCGTTTGCCAGAAATCGCACATTCTACGTTGGCACGAGCAAACAAGATGTTTACAAACACGGTCTCTGTATCTGAGACCGTGGTCTTCGAGTATGCGGGTAATCTCGACGCAGCTCGCTATAACCACACGGTGACATTGCTCAACAACGGCGAAGTACTGGTGACCGGTGGCAAAAATCCTGATCAAGGATTGCTTGTCAG
>CAZYHE010000573.1:0-3496 GCA_964647225.1 uncultured Anaerolineales bacterium | reverse complement strand
GCGCCACATCCTGGCCGACTGCGCGGCCCGCGTCGTCATCACGCGGCCGCGCTGGTACGGCCAGGATTATCCGGCGATGCTGGCGCGCCTGCGGCCCGACCTGCCCGCGCTGCGCCACGTGATCGTCTGCGGCGCGCTGGATGACCTGGACGCAGCCGCCGGGCAGATCGCGTTGGGCGAGGTCATGGCCGCGGGCCAACCCCTGCGCCCCGTCCCCATCGCCCCCACCGACCTGAACCTGATCTCCTACACCTCGGGCACGAGCGGCTTGCCGAAGGGCGTGGCGCACACCCGCGGCCGCACCCTGGGGCTGATGACGCGCGCCGTCCGCCCCGACCTGGCGCGCAACCCGCTGCGCTGCCTGCTCCTGCCCTTCGCACCCTACCACTTCGCGGGCACGTTCGGCGTGGTCAGCACGCTGCTGGCGGGCGGCAAGGTGGCGCTGATGGATCGCTTCGACCCGCGGCAGATGCTGGAGACGATCCAGGCCGAGCGGGTGACGCAGATCGCGGCCGCGCCGACGATGTACCGCTGGCTGCTGCGCACGCCGGGGCAGGAACGCTACGATCTGTCGTCGGTGCGCCGGCTGACCTTCTCCACCGAGCCGTGCCCGCCTGACCTGGCCGAGGCGCTGCACAGCCGCTTCGGGTGCAGCCTGCAAAACATCTACGGCACGGCCGAGAGCATGATCATCTCCTGGACCGGGCTGGATGACCCCTGGGAACGCGCCGCGACGACCGTGGGCCGGCCCGCGCCGGGCGTGCGTGTGCGCATCGTGGACGAGGCGCGGCAACCCGTGGCCGCGGGAGAGACGGGCGAGATCGCCGTCCAGACCAGTCAAATGATGCTCGGCTATTACCGCGACCCGGCGCTGACGGCGCAGGTGCTCGACGCCGACGGCTGGTTCTACACCGGCGACCTGGGTTGGTTGGGCGCAGACGGCTACCTGCGGCTGACGGGCCGCAAGAAGGACATGCTGATCCGCGGCGGCGAGAAGGTCTACCCCGAGGAGGTGGAGCACGCCCTGGAGCGCCATCCCGCCGTCCGGCGGGCCGGCGTGATCGGTGTGCCCGGCCCGGCCGGCGGCGACGCGGTGTGGGCCTTCCTGGAACTGCACGGCGGCGCGCAGTTGACGGCCCGCGCCGCGCTGGAATTCGCGCGCGGCCAGCTCGCCGCGTTCAAAGCGCCGGAACAGGTGCGCTTCGTCGAACGACTGCCCGTCACGGCCATGGGAAAGGTGCAGCGGTTCCGGCTGCGGGAAATGATGGCGAATGGCGAATGAGCGAATCGGCGAGCGAAAACAGGACGCGGACGACGCGGACATATTTGAGATCGTATCCGCGTTGTCCGCGTTATCCGCGTCCTATTTCAGGGCTGGGTGACAGAAATGCCAAAACTTGAACGACTCTCCTTTCCAGCCTTCCAGGCGATGCTGGCCGGGCTGTTGGACGTGGACGCGGCCCGGCTGACCCCCGACGCCTATTTCATCACCGACCTGGGCGTGGATTCGCTGCGGCTGGCTGACATCATGCTGCGGTTGGAGGAACTGGGCGTGGAGGTGTCGCCCGATCTGGCCTGGGAGGTGCAGACGGTAGGCGATGCCTATCGCGTCTATCAGGCGCAGGTGGCGCGATGATCCCCACGTTGCTGTGGCGCTGCCCGCTGTGCGCAACCGACGACGCGCTGGCGCAGATCGTGCGCCCGCTGCGCGGCGATCTGGTGCGCTGCCGCGCCTGCCGCGCCGAATGGCGTCTGCGCCGCGTCCCCGGCGACGATTTTTATCTGAAATTGACGCGCGGCGGGGATGGTCGGGACGCGGCCTTGCGCCTGCCCGCCGGGGGCGACCGCCAGGGTGCGTTTTTACACGTGGGCGACGAACATTCGGTCGCGATCTGGTACGCCGCCATGAAGGCCAGCGTGCGCCTGACGCCGATCCACGATCCCGCATTCGTGCTGCTGCCCGGCGAAACGCTGTTCCTGGCGTCTGGGCCAACCGAGTTGCAGGCCGAGGAGACCGATCCGCGCTTCTTCCCCGCGCCGGATTCGGTCGCGGCCAACCGCGCCGACAAACAAGATGAACCGGTTTGTCACCGTGTCACCTTGTCACCGCGTCACCGTATCGCCGCCGGCCGCGCCGACAAGCGGGAAGTGCAGGGCCGAGCGGTCGGCGGGGGCCGGCTCTTCCTGACCGACCGGCGGCTGGCGTGGCAGGGTGAGGCCGCGGCCTGCGACTTCCCGCTGGCGCGCCTCAACTCGGCCTATGCCTTGATGGCCGACGGCCTGGTGTTGATGGTCGAGATGCGGCTGGTCACGGTGCGTTTCCGGCGGGAAAGCCTGTTGAAGTGGGTCACGTACATCGCCCTGGTTGCCCCACAGGTGGCGGCGGCAACCGGGCATCGGATTGCGATGTCGCATTTGTAGGGGCGGGTTTGCCCGATGACGGCGAATGACCGATGCCCGCACGAGCCGGGGTCGCGGAGCGCTTTTCATCGGTGCATGTCAAACCCGCCCCAACTGATGAAACGTGATGCGTGGACGAGAGGGCTTTGTGCGACGAGGATGGGGAAAGGTTTGGCTGCGTGTGGGGCGGCGGCTGGGGGGCGAGCGGTTGTTGCTGCTGGCCGGCCGCGTGCTGGCGCGGCTGAAGGTCGAGGGGGCGGAGCAGATTCCAACCGGGGGCGCGTGCCTGTTCGCCTTCAACCACGCCTCGCAGCCGGCCGACCTGCTGCTCAATGTCGTCATCCGCCGCAGCCGGCCCGATGTGCATGTCTTCGGCGCGCAGGCGTTGCAGGGGCAGAATCCGCTGGCGGCGTTCCTGGCGCGGGTGGGGGACGCCGACGCCGAGGCGCGGCTGCTGCGGGCGTATAAGGCCAAGGGGCTGTCGGGGGGCGAACTGGTCCGGGCCTATCGCATCTTGCAGGCGGGCGGCGCCATCGCCATCGCCGCGGAGGGCGAGCTGACCTGGGATGGCCGTCTGCAACACCCGCTGGCGCCGGGCACGGCCTGGCTGGCGTTGCGCACCGCGGCGCCGGTCGTCCCGGTGGTGTCGGTCGGCGGCTACGACATGCAGCCGCGCTGGCAGATGGAGCGGATCTGCCTGCCGGGCCGGTTGACGATCCGCGTCGGGCAGCCGCTCCATTTGTGTCAGGCGCCATCGGGCCAGCCGGACGGCCAATTCCTCGCCGCGGCCAACGAGCGCCTGTGGGCGGCGATGGCCGCGCTATTGGGGCAGCGAGAAGGCGTCGCGTAACGTGATAAAGCGCCCTCTCCGGTGGAGTTACTCATGCCGCGGGCGGCGTCAGGGCCGATGGAAATGTTCGTAGTGACGACTTCAGTCGTCCGGCGCGGAAGTCGCGACGACGAACCCGCCCATGTTCCAAGCGGGGCGCTTCACGTGCTAGGCATCGCGGAGCGGCCGGGCGGCGAGATCCTCGGAACGCCGCGCAGCGCGGCCGCATGAGCGCGCAGGTTGGCGTGCGGGGTCCCGTCCGGGATC
>CAZYHE010000572.1:0-3503 GCA_964647225.1 uncultured Anaerolineales bacterium | reverse complement strand
CCCACCCCGAAGTACTCGATCTGGCCGTAACGTTTCCCCATCATCGTCATGAGCCGCCTGATACATCGAGCCTTGAAGATAAGCGGGCCGGGATCAAACATAACCGACGCCCCGCGCCCGGCATCAGCTTTACTGCACCCAACCTGGCAACACTCGTCGCTGACTGTATTCAGTTGGGCGAGCAGTTGGGTCGCGCGTGACTGATCTTTCTCTCGTGCAGGAGAAACCGAACTACCGTGACAACCGATCATCCATCTGCGGCGCCCTGCCCGGCCGGGCCAGAGGTAGTCGCCGACCTGCTGGCCGACGACCTGCTCCAACTCCGAGACGGCGAGCGCCTTTGGAAACTCTACTGCTTCCGGTCGGCCGAGGGGCAGCGCACCCAATTGCGCCACCGCATCTACACCAAAGTCAAGGCGGACGGCCGCCTGGCGTTGGTCACATTCGCCGCACACACCCCGGCCGCCGGACGCGCCGTGCGCTCCAATATCGCCCGCGTGCCCGATCTGCCCGCGGACGCGCTTGACCGGATCATCCAGGCGATCCTGGCGCAGACGCGCACCGCGGCCGATGCGTTCGAGGCGGTAGATTTGAGCGCGCTGCCCTCGCTGGCGGCGCAGTGGGATGCGTTGGGCGCGTAGGGGCGGGTTTGCCTGCATGACAGCGCACAGAGGGTGTCCGCACGTTCTGGATCAACGGCGGGCAGCATATTAGCGCACGCAAAACCCGCCCCTACTGGAGGTTCACCATGTTTTTCACCCGCGACGAGATCGAAGCCCGCGAGCGCGCGGCCCTGGCGCCCTATGCGATGGCGGGCAGCGCCAGCCGCGGCCGCGCGCACGGCGAAGAAGAGCACCCCTACCGCACCGCCTATCAGCGCGACCGTGACCGCATCATCCACACCACCGCGTTCCGCCGCCTCGAGTACAAGACTCAGGTCTTCGTCTACCACGAGGGGGATCACTACCGCAACCGGCTCACCCACACGGTCGAAGTCGCGCAGCTTGGCCGCACCCTGGCGCGCACGCTCGGCGCCAACGAGGATCTGACCGAGGCGATCTGCCTGGCGCACGACCTGGGCCACCCCGCATTCGGCCACACCGGCGAAGCGACCCTGAACACGCTGATGCAAGGCCACGGCGGGTTCGATCACCAACGCCAGACGATGCGGATCGTCACCTGGCTCGAGGAGCGGTACAGCGATTTCCCCGGCCTCAATCTGACCTATGAGGTGCGCGAGGGGCTGGTGAAGCACGACACTGACTACGACGTGACCGACGCGGCCGGGTACGAGCCGGAGCACGCCGGCACACTCGAATGCCAGCTTGCCAACCTGGCCGATGAGATCGCCTACAACACCGCCGACCTGGAGGATGGCCTGCGCAGCGGCCTGCTCGACCCGCTGGAGGTGCGCGAGCTGGCGCTTTGGGACAGCGCGATGAACTCGTTGCACGCGCGGGTGGATTGCCGGCTGGATGACCTGCTGCGCACCCGCGCCATCCGCCGGTTGATCGGCCTGGAGATCACCGACGCCCTCACCGCGACCGCGGCCCGTATCTCGGAGCTGAAGCTGAGCAGCGTGGCGGAGGTGCGCGGGGTGGGCCACAACGTCGCCGGTTTCTCCGCGGGGATGCTGGCGATGAACCGGCAGCTCAAAGACTTCCTGATGCGCCACTTTTACCGTCACCCGCGCGTGATGCGCATGGCCGGCAAAGCGCAGCGGCTCCTCACCGAGCTATTTGGCGCGTACCTGGCGGAGCCGCTGCAATTGCCCTTCGAGACCCAGGCGCGCATCGAACGCGGCCCAGATTCCGCCGAGCGGGTGATCTGCGATTATCTGGCCGGCATGACCGACCGCTACGCGATCTCGGAATACAAGAAGCTGTTCGATCCCGAAGCGCGCGTGTGATTCAAGGTTGGAAGGTTGAAGGTTGCGACCCAACCTTCAACTTTCAACCTTCCAACCTCACGCCTTCCGATCTATCCGGAACCGCACCAGCAATTCCGAGAAAATCGTGTAGGCCGGTTCCTGGTCGGCGTATTCCACCTTTTCCACCAACCCCCGCAGCAACACCTTGTAGGTCGCCAGCTCGAACTCCGTGCCCGCGCGCACCGGAATGGCGTCGTGCTCGCCCTTCAGTTGATCCCGCATGGCTGTGTCACGGTACGCGCCTTCGCTCATCAGCACCTTGACCTTGGTGTCGGGGTCGTTGGTGTCCCACAGCCACGCTTGCAGCGCGGCCGCCTGATCGTGGCCGCGGCCGATCGGATCGTTCAACTCCAGGCCGCACTGGCCCAGGTACCCGCCGACCGCATCGTTGATGTCGAACGCCTCATCGTAGTCCGGCTCGCCCATCTGATAGAGCGCCCGGTACTCGCCCGCGCGCGCAAACGCGCCGGCCGGGCTTGCGCCACCGGTTGCCAGGACCTTGGGCGGGGTCGCGGCCGGACGAACGGGCGCGGGCGCAGACGCGGGCGGGGCCGGCCGCGGCGCGGACGCCACCGGCGCGGCCGGCGGCTCATCGCTGATCGGCTCATCCTCGGCCCACCCACCGATCTCAGCTTCGGGCACCCTGTCGTCGCTGATCCAGCGCTCCTTGGCATCCGCGGCGATGTCATCAATGGAACGTTGGATCGGCGTGGACGCCCGCGCCGGCCGCGTGGGCAGGTCTATGGCGGCCGGCCGCGGGGTCTGATGCGCCGTGCGCCAACGCAGCCAGAGGAAGTAGGCGACGGCGGCGGCAAACGCAAAGAGCAGCAGCCACAGCAGCACGGTGCCGATGCCGCGGATGGTCGCGAGCGCATCCGACCCGGCTGACGGGGCGGGGGTGGGGCGCACCGCCGAAGTCGGCCCCTTGGCGGGCGTCTGCGGCGCTGGGCCGGCGGGCTTGCCGGCGCCCATCAGATCGGCCAACGCCTGCACCTGCGCCGCCTGCGGCGTGCCCGCGCCGGCCCGGGTTTGCAAATTCGCCAGGTGCTTCCCCAGATCCTCAGCCGACCAGGACTTGAGGCGCTCCTTCGCCAGGTCGGCGTTGCGGCCGGCGGCGAACGATTCGGCGACCATGCTGAGGTACTGGTCGCGTTCGGCTGCCCGCAAATCCGCCGGCAGGGCGTTCGTCCATTGGACCGGCCAGAACCACCAACCGATCACCCACCAACCGATCAGCAATCCGATCAGGAAGCCGATGGCCGGGATCACCCACAGGGGCCGCTTGATTTCGGTGTTACTAGACATCTCACCCTCCTCGTGTGGTCAAGGTATGGACGTTTAAGTAGGGGCGGGTTTACGCTGGTTAGCGCAACTCCACCGTTGGTGCAGAGAAACCCGCCTCTACGGCTTGGGCGGCGGCGGACACTCTTTGGGTTTGCCCGGCTCACTCCGGCCCAACTGCTCCAATGGCTTCCCAATGAAAAGTTGTTCCTTCGCAGTATCAAGGTCGGCCCGATTACCGACCACCAACACCATCTCGCCGCGCTCGGTCGTGAAATCACGCACCACCCCG
>CAZYHE010000571.1:0-3506 GCA_964647225.1 uncultured Anaerolineales bacterium | reverse complement strand
TCACCACGCCGCCTGGCGGGCAATGATGCACAGCCCGTCGGGCGGCAGCGCGTCCTGGAGCAGGCGCAGCTCGTCTTCGGTCAGCGGTCCTTCGACCAGCAGCGGCTTGACTGCCAGGATCCGCCGGAAGATCGGGATGAGCTGTGCGAGCGAAGGGACGTTCGGCCCGGTCTCGATGATGATCTGGATCGCCTGCGGCCGCTCGACCTTGAGCAACTCATCCACGACGTGCAGCGAGCACGAGTGCAGGTGGATGATCGAGTAGTCCACCGCCGCGCTGATCCGCGAGTCGTAGGGCAGGAACCAGCGGCCATAGTGCCGCGGGGAGAGCAGCACCGAGGCGTCGCATTGGGTGCGCACCACCGTGCCCGGCGCCCAGATGCCGAACGGATTGACGTAGCCGCCCGCCACCTTCGGAATGCGCCGCAACTGCTCGAACAAGATCGCGATGAAGGTCTCGGTCGCTTCTTCCAGGAAGCTCCGCAGTTCGGCTTGATGCTCGAAGAGCGACAGGCACATCAGCTCCGGCCCCAGCACCGCCTCGGCCAGGTCGCTCGGCCCGCGCATGCGGGTGTGGACGACCGCCTGGCGGCCCGCGCTGCGCTCGGCAAGCAGCTCTGTCAGCCGGCCGAGCAGATCCAGCCAGCCTTCATGCCGCCGCACCGTCCGCGCTTCCCAGTCCGGCCACTGGCGGACGAACGTGCTCGTGCGCATACTGCCGCCCTGGATCGTCGCGCGCACGGGGTTGCCCAGGATCGCCTCGACCCACGGCACGCGGGTGTAGGGCGCGACCACCTCGAAGAGATCGCCGTTCAGTTGCAGCGCGCCGGACGTTTGCCCCGCGCTGGCGTGACCGAGGCCGGATGCCAACACGCCCGAAGGCGCCGCGACGCCGGCCAGCGCGCCATCCGCCAGCCGATCGAGGTCGAGCATCTTCGGCGTCAGGTCAACATCTTCCTGGGCCAGCGTGCCATCGGCCAGCGGCAGCCACAGCGGCTCCAGCGGCGCGCCCTGCACGCGCGCGATCAACGTCCCCTTGCGCTGCCACCAATCGGCGTGGCGGCGTAGCAGGGCTTCCCCGGCGGGGTCAAGGGTTGGAAGAGTGTCGGGCATGGGTGTCCTCGATCTGAATTCATGTTGCGTAGTGCGTATTTCGTATTGCGTATTTCGTCGCCGGCGCCAGGAGAACATTCGGCGAGAGAGACGTGATACGCAACACGCACTACGCAATACGTACTACTTATCCCACCGCCGATCCGGCTGCCAGAACCCCAGCTTCGGCGTGTTCCACTCGTCGGTCGGTTCGAAGAGGCCGGGGAAGCGCAGGTTGGCTTCGATCCCGGCGTAGTCCAAATCCACGCCCAGGCCGGGGGTCTCCGGGACCGCCACGAAGCCGCCTTCCATGAGCGGCTCCGGCAGCCCCGTCACCAGACCGGGCCAGAACGGCAGGTCGAGGCCGTGATGCTCCAGCCCGACGAAGCTGGGGATGGCGGCGGCCGTGTGCAGGTTCGCCATGAACGCGATGGGCGAGCCGGCGAAGTGCAGCGCGGTCGGCAGGCCGTAGCGTTCGCCGTAGTCCGCGATCTTCTTGGTCTCCAGCATCCCGCCGGAGGTCAGCAGATCGGGGTGGAGGATGTCCACGCCGCGGGTCTCGATCAGCTCGCGGAAGCCATCCCACAGGTACAGCTCCTCGCCCGCGGCCGTCGGCGTCCCGATGGCGTCCGTCACCTCCTTGTGCCCGGCGATGTCCCACCACGGCATCGGGTCCTCGATCCACGCCAGCCCGTAAGGCTCCAGCGCGCGTCCCAGGCGGATCACCTCTTTGGCGGTCATCGCGCCGTGGCCGAAGTGGTCAATGCAGAGCGACACCTCCCAGCCGACCGCCTGGCGCACCGCCGCGACGATCTCGACCATCCGGCTGATGCCGGCGTCGGTCACGCGGCTGCCGAAGCCTGCGCCGGGCGCGCGCCAGCGTTGCCCCATCGCGAACTCGCCCTGCGCCGGCGTGCCGATCAGGCTGCCGGGGTTGGCCTGCCACACGGCCGGGCCGATGTCGAACTTGATGAAGGTCAGGCCGAGCGCCTTCCGGCCGAGCACCCGCTCGACGTAGGCTTCGGGGGTCGGGTTTTCCGGGGTCGGCGTGTCCGCGTAGATGCGCACCCGGTCGCGATACTTGCCGCCGAGCAGTTGGTAGCACGGCACGCCGTAGACCTTGCCGACGAGATCCCACAGCGCGATCTCGATGCCGGAGACGCCGCCCCCCTCGCGGCCCCAATTGCCGAAGTGCTTGATCGCCCGGAAGATCATATCCACGTTGCAGGGATTCTGGCCGAGGAGCATACTCTTGAACTGGAGCGCGTTCTCCTTGTGCCCCGCGTCGCGCACCTCGCCGATGCCGTAGACCCCCTGGTTGGTGTCAATGCGGATGATCGGGTAGTCGTAGTTCGCGCAGACCACCGCCAGCCGCAGGTCGGTGATCTTCAGGTCGGACGGTTTGGAGTAGGTGTTGACCTTGTCGAGAACCTTCTCGACGGCCTGGATTTGTTTGGGCGCCATTTTATTGCCTCACCGTGATGTTCGATGTTTCATGCTCCGCGGCTCATCTGCCGCAGCGTCTCTTCATACACCTCGTAATGCTCCCCCTCGGCCTCGTCGGGATCCACATACTTCAGCCACATCGCCTGATCGGGGAACATGCCGGCCAACTCCCGCCGGCTGGCGGTGATGTTGCCGGTCTCGCTCGCCCAGGCCACTTTGTCCATCTGCAGGAGGATGTAGCGACCGGCATATTCCTTGACGATCTCGTCTTTGTGCGCCGCGTAATAAAGCGCCTGCTCAGCCATCGTGCGCCGCCAGCTCACGATCGTCTCCTGCGGATCCATCTCTTTGGCGAAGAATTCACCCACCGGGGCCGGCGCTTCCGAGTGAAACTCGATCTTCTTGAGATCCACCGTGCCGAAGCCGCCCTGGGCGGCCACCAGCAGGGTGTTGCGGTCGCGGTGGAACGGCGGGGTCAGCCAGTCGGCCTGCGGGTCGTGGCCCATCAGGTGCGCGCCGCACGCGTCGGTCGCGATCACCTGATCGCCGGCGATGAGGGTGTTGCAGATGCGCGGGTTCTCGCCCTTGCCCCACTCCTCGCCCGCCTGGCACACCAGCCCGTCGAGGATGTTCAGCGCCGGGTTGAAGATACGGCCCAGGTCGGCGAAGACGTAGGGCATGCGCACGAGATGATGGTAGTAGCCGCGCGGCCGGCCGGCCGGTTGGATCGGCATCAGCCCGAACAGGTTCTTCAGGCAGAGGGTGACGCCCGCAAAGAGGTGGTTCTTGAGCTTTTGCACCGAGACCATCGCGTCGGCCTCGGCGGTACACTGCGGGACGGGGTACTTGCGGAACATCTGGCCGCCGCCCGGCACATCCACCCACGCGACCGGATGGGTGTTCCCGTCAATGAACGGCACGTCGAACTCACGCAGCACGGGCATGAGCTGGACGAGGGAATCGGGCGG
>CAZYHE010000570.1:0-3508 GCA_964647225.1 uncultured Anaerolineales bacterium | reverse complement strand
GCAGCCGCCGGGCCGCTTCGGGCATGTAGGCGGCCACCGGCGCGCCGATGGCGACGAGCGGCCGGCGCAGGGTGATCGCGCAGCCGATCTCACCCGCCCCCTGAGCCTGTCGAAGGGTGCGGTTCGACTCGCTCACCGCCCGCGCATCCTGAGCTTGTCGAAGGGCGCCGTCCTGAGTTTGTCGAAGGGCGTCATCGTCTGCCGGCGCGTCGCCATCCATCGCCAGGCGCAGGAACGCCGCCGTGCTCGGCGTCTGATGCCAGGCCGCGCGGCCCAGCTCATCTTCGAGCGCCTTGCGGACGACCTCGGTCGCGGCCATGTGCGCGACGCCGGTCACGACCTGCTCGCAAAACTCCGTCACCGACACGCCCATCTGTCCGGCCAGCAGCTCCGCGCCCAGGCGGGCGGCCTCGACATCCCATTCCTGATAACGGCCCAGGACGTGGAGCGCGTCGGTCGGCGTGAACGCGGCGCGGCGCACCAGCCCCCGGCCTTCCAACGCCTCGATCTGGCGTCGCGCCAGCGCGCCGGAGCGGCGCTGCTCGGCCAATGAGGCCAGCGCCAGGGGACTTTCAGCCAGGCTGCGTAGCGTCTCCTCTTCGGGCGGTGAGAGGCGCGCACCGGCCGGCCGGCCCGCGATGACGAACTCGCCCGCGCCGGGCGGCCGCTTGGCCGGCGGGATCGCCACCTCGCGGCGCAACTCCGCAGCCACGCCCGCCCATTCGCGGGCGAGCAAGCTGAGCGGCACGACGCGGCGCGGGCCGATCACCAGCTTGCGCTCTTCGTCCAGCCGCACATAGCTGTCGCCCCCCAGCCCCGTCGTGTGTACATCCACCGCCTCGACCATCGTCTGCCAGCCGCCGACGTAGGCCCCTTCGGGGTTGAGGATCGGCGCGCCGTCGTGCAGCCGCGCAATGTCGGTCGTGGTCCCGCCGATATCTATCGCCCACACGTCGCGGCGGCCGGCCAGGTGCCACGCGCCGACCGCGCTGGCGGCCGGGCCGGAGAGGATCGTCTCGATGGGGCGCTGCATGGCCCACTCGGCGCGCACCAGCGAGCCATCCCCCTTCACCACCATCAGCGGCGCGGTGATGGCCCACGCGTCCAATGTCCGGCGCACCGAGGCGATCAACTCGCGCAGCGGCAGGATCAGGTGGGCGTTGAGCGCGACGGTGGTGGCGCGGCGCACCGCGTTCAGCTTGCTGGTCAGCTCGTGGCCGCAGGTGACGGGCAGGCCGGTCAGCTCTTCGACCAGGCCGCGCACGCGCAGCTCGTGGCTGGGGTTGCGGACGCCGAAGTAGGAGGAGATGGCGAACGCCTCGACCGTCTCGGCGCGGGCCAGGATGGCGGCGCGGGCGGCCGCTTCATCCAGCGCCGCGGCCTCGTTGCCCCGCTCATCGTGCCCGCCGGCCAGATGCACCACATCATCGGTCGCGAGCTGGCGGTCGAAGCCCCATTTCGCCATCTGCTCGTGGTCGTAGCCGATGAGGAGCAGGCAGACCGCGCCGCGCTGCCCTTCGGCCAGGGTGTTGGTCGCCAGCGTGGTCGAGAGCGCGACCAGCGTGATCTGCGCCGGCGTGATGGTCGCGCCGGTCGTGTTCGGGGCCGCAAAGACCGCGCGGATCGCGCCGCTGATCCCCAGGGCCAGGTCGTGGCGAGTGGTGAGCGACTTGGCAGACGCCAGCACTTCGCCCGTGTCGTGATTCACCAGGACGGCATCGGTGTAGGTGCCGCCCGTGTCAATGCCGAGTGAGATGTGCATGTTTTATACCTTCAAACGAGTCCAATGATCGCCGCGGAAACGCAGCCAGGCCAGCGCGCCGCGCACGTTTAAATCCATGATCATCGCGATCCACGCGCCGACCAGCCCGAAGCGCGGAACCAGCAGCCAGGCGAGCGGCAGGCGCACCAGCCACAACCCGCCGCCCGTGATGAAGAGGGTCGTGCGGGTGTCGCCCGCGCCGCGCAGCGCGCCGCCGAGCACCATCGAGGTCGCCAGGATCGGCTGCGAAAACGCCACCAGGCGCAGCGGCCAGATCCCCAGTTGGATCACCTGGGGGTCGTTGATGAAGATGCCGATGATCTGGCCGGGGAACAGGAAAAAGATGACCCCCATACATGACATAATCGCAGCGGCCAACCATTGCGACAGCCGGCCATCGGCGCGTGCCCGCGCCGGGTCGCGCGCGCCCAACCCCTGGCCGACGAGGGTGGTGGCGGCCATCGCAAAACCGAACCCCGGCATGTAGGAGAGCGACTCGGCCTGCAACGCGATCTGATGGGCGGCGAAGGCGGTCGCACCCAACGTTGCCACGGTCGCGGCGAAGGTCGTTTGCGCGCTGCGCATCAACAATTGTTCGGCGCCGGCCGGCAGGCCGATGTTGGCGATGCGCTTGATCTGCGTCAGGTCGGGGACCAAGCGCCGCGGGTAGAGGCGCAAGCCGCTGCGGCCGTGGAAGAGCAGCGCCGTGACCAGCAGCCCGCCCGCGCCGCGCCCCGCGGCCGCGCCGATCGCCGATCCGGCGACGCCGAGCGCGGGCAGCGGCCCGACCCCGTAGATGGCCGCATAGGCCACGGCGATGTTCACGATGTTCACGACCAGCATAATCAGCATGGGGGTGCGGGTGTCGCCCGACCCGCGCAGCGCAGCGTTGCCGATGAAGAGCCAGGCGGCCAGCGGGAAGGTCAGCGCCACGATGCTGAGATAGGTCGCGCCGTCGGCGATCACTTCGGGGGGCGCCTGGAGCGTGCGCAGGGTCGGCAGGCTCAGGCTCACGCCGAAGGCCAGGGCCAATACCCCGAAGAGGGTGCCCAGCAGATACCCCTGGTGCATGATGACGTTGGCGCGCTCCGGCTCGCCCGCGCCGATGTGGCGCGCCACGAGGGCCGTCGCGCCGGTCGCGGTGGCCGCGAAAAAGGTCGTCACCAGCATGACCGCCTGGTTGGAAAGCCCGACCGCGGTCACCGCGGCCGCGCCGAGATGCCCGACCATGAAGATATCGGCCAGGCCAACAACCATGTTGAGCGTCTGTTCGCCGACCGCCGGCAATGCCAGGGAGAGAACCCGGTGGGTGTTGGCGCCCGCGAAACTCGCCCGCACGCGTTGGGGAAGGGTAAGCGCAGTAGACATCAGGAAGTTTGGAACCTCATTTGCTTGGCCGCACTGGGCCATCCGTCATTATACGCCCGGTTGGGATAGACGGGCAAAAACAGAGAGGCAAGCGCGCGGTGCGCCAGGGGTTGATGAACGTCAAGAAAATAAACCGAGATTCTGCTTGCTTCCAATCACTTATCCAGTGAGGATCTAGCTCGGCAGCTTCAGAGACGGACTGTCGGCGCCGTAGAGGGAGCTTTCGCCCGAAACGCTCGGCGCGGGGCAACCTGATGCCGCGGTGCGGACCTTGCTGCGCGGGAGTCTGGACTATTGTCGCCAGGCTGTGGTAAAATGATCCCATGAACGAAGAATTTGCGCGCTACGCCCGACAGATCATCTTCCCGCCCATCGGCG
>CAZYHE010000569.1:0-3515 GCA_964647225.1 uncultured Anaerolineales bacterium | reverse complement strand
CACTATAGTGAAATTCCGTGCAAATGCTACTCGTGCTTGGCGGTTCTGTCAAATTGCCGACGCAGACAAGCACATTGGAGATATTTGCATCAGCTATCCCCCCAACTCCACCGCCACCACGTCATAATACGTCCCGGCCCCTAAGCCGTCGAACAGGATGTGGTCGCCCGGTTTCAGGCCGGCGAGCTGGCGGAGGAAGGCGATCATCGGGGAGGCGGCGCTGACGTTGCCGAAGTCGCTCAAGACCCAGGGCATCGGGACGCGGATGCCCTCTTTCCACAATTGCTTCTCTTTGAGCTGGTTGATCTTTAAGTTGGCGTGATGGACGATCGTTACCGCCAACTCGCGGCCCGCCGTGCCGCGTTGGGTCATCAGATCGCAGTAAGACTGGTAGACCCCGCGCACCGCCTCGACGCCGTTGCGCACGAAGAGCTTGACCATGCCCATCGGGCCGGCCATCACCACCGGCGACGCGGCCTCGTCTGGCTCGTGCATCATGCCGGCGACGCGGATGCTGTGTTCGCCCGTCTCGGCCACCTCGATGAGCGACTGCCCGGCGATCCGCTGGCGGGAATGGGGATAGGTCATGCGCACCTGCAACACGCCCTCTTCGTCGTACACCTCCCGCTCGCCGCCGACGAGAAACTTCATCGTGCTGCCGGGAATCAGGCCGAAGATCCCGGCGCCGTTGCCGAACAACTGGACGGCCTGCTTGTCGCGCGCCAGCCGCAGCACCCGGCTCAAGCCCTCGATCCCGCCCACCAGCACCTTTTTGCCACGCAGCCGCTCGGCCAGGTTTTGCGTCAGACTCCGATTTTCGAGCACGCCAGGGTTCAGCGCCAGATTCAGCGCCGCCACCGAGCCATCGCAGGCTTTGTGGACGCTCACCTTCAGCGCACTTTCGGGCACGCCCGCTTCGGCCGCAATGCGCTCGACATAGTCATCGCTGGCCGGGATGCTGACGCCGATCAGCACAGCCTCGATCTCCGACAAGGCCCAGCCGCTCGCCTGCGCAGCCGCGGCCAGCAGCCGCGCGCCCACGCTGACCTCGAGCTGGATGTGCTCCTCGTCGGTGAGCTTGGGGACGTGGTGCCGGCCGATGAAGCCCAGTTCGGCCAGGTTGAGCCGCTCGGCCGCGGCCAGCTCGCACCCCAGCCGATCTTCGAGCAGCCCCGGCAACGTGGAGTTGTCATAAGGCGCGCCCCATGTGCCATAGGCGCCACCGATCCCTAGCGCAGGGTTGGAGACCTGTTCGATCCCCAGCGGGACGCCTGGTCCGATTGGGATTTTGTCTACATGCACGCGCGGGCGGTCGAAGAACGAACCGGCCGGCTTGGGTTGATCTTGGGAAGTGTTTTGATCCATGGGGCATCCTGTCCTTGAAAAAGACTATGGGATAGTGAGCCAGTACCCCCGACTGGATTCGAACCAGTGGCCTAGGCGTTAGGAGTGCCTCGCTCTATCCACCTGAGCTACGGGGGCAAGTAAGAGCTATTCTAGCATAACACGGCTTGCAGGCCAAAACAACTGCAATATCGAGTGCGAGATTGGCTTCTTTGCCGGGATAGCGGTATAATCGGCGCAGCACCGGAGGTTAAATCATGTCCCAACCTGCCAAAGTGGTCGTCGTCATGCCGGCCTACAACGCCGCGCGCACCCTGGAACGCACCTACAACGATATCCCCCGCGCAGTGGTTGACCATATCATCCTGGTGGATGACGTGAGCCGCGACGAGACGGTCGAGATCGCCCAGCGGCTCGGCTTGAAGGTGATCGTCCACATCCAGAACCGGGGGTACGGCGGCAATCAGAAGACCTGTTACCTGGAGGCGCTGCGCGATGGCGCCGACGTGGTCGTGATGCTCCACCCCGACTATCAGTACGATTCCCGGCTGGTGCCCGAGCTGATCGCGCCCATCCTGGAAGGCCGGGCCGATCTCGTGCTGGGGTCACGCTTTCTGGGCAGCGGCGCGCTGGCCGGCGGGATGCCGGTGTGGAAGTACCTTTCCAATCGGTTCCTGACCATCACCGAAAACCTGGTGTTGGGGCAGCGCCTCTCCGAGTGTCACACCGGCTTCCGGGCCTATAGCCGGCGCTTGTTGGAAACCATCCCGTTCCTGCTGAACTCGGACAAGTTCGTCTTCGATACCGAGGTCATCGCGCAAACCGTGGCCTTCGGCGTCAAGATCGCCGAGATTGCCGTTCCCACCCGCTATTTTGCCGAGGCGTCCTCGGTCAATTTCCGCAACAGCGTGATCTACGGCCTCAACACACTGGCGACGATGGGGCGCTATCTCCTCGATCGTTGGGGCGTGCGCCGGTCGCCGCAATACCGCCAGAATCTCAGCAATGTGATCAGCCGCTATCATGCGACCGAGATCTTCCGCGAGGGCGCCGCTGGCGCGAGCCACCCTTCGCAGCCGAAGGCATGAGGCCGGGTCGCGCGCCGTGGACACTGAGATCGCGTCGCCCCCCCACCTCAAAAATCGCCGGCGTGTAGCGCAAGATGCCATCTTGCGCTACATCCGGTTCGATCCGTGGCTGATCCCCGCGGCCGCGCTCGCCCTCATCCCGATCCTCATCCTGGCGCAACCCGGCCTCCCGCGCACCGCCGATGGCTTCGTGCATCTGTTGCGCAGCCTGGAAGTCCGCGAATTGCTGGCCGCGGGCGTGTTTCTGCCGGGCTGGGCGCCGCATTTCTACCTGGGCTACGGCTATCCCTTCTTTAATTTCTACGCGCCGGGCGCGCATCTGCTGGCCGGGCTGGCCGCGCTGACCGGGTTGGGCGTCTTGCGCGGCGTCCTCGTCGTGCAAATCGCGGCGCTGCTGCTCTATCCGACCGGTGCCTACCTGGACGCCCGCGCGCTTTTCGCGCGGCTCGCCACTGCGGATTCCGCGCGGCCCGCCGCGCTGCTGAGCGCCGCGCTCTACCTGTATGCGCCGCTGCGTTTCCGCGAGCTGTTCATCCAGGGCAATCTGTCGCAACTCCTGGCGTTGGGGCTGCTGCCCTGGTGCGCCTGGCTGCTGGCCGAGGCGGTTGCGCGGCGTGATCTGCGTTGGAGCGCCGGCGCGGGGCTTGGGCTGGCCGCGCTGGTCTACGCGCATCATCCGAGCGCGTTTTTGGCCTTTCCGTTCCTTGCAATCTACGCCGCGACGCTGGCGGGCGAAAACGCTCGTGGTGATGACTTTAGTCTTTTGCCGCGCTGCAGGGCGACTGAAGTCGCCACTACGAACCAGGCAACGCTCCCGACCGTCGCCATCTCCGGCCGATTGGCGTGTCGGCCTCTGTACGCCGCGGGCGTCGCGTTTCTGCTCGGCCTCCTGCTCAGCGCGGCGTTCTGGCTGCCTTCGATCCTCGAATTGCGCTACGTCAACATCGCCGCCATCGAGTCGGGGATGTTCAACGCACGGCTGAATCTGCTGCCGCTGGCCGAGCTTCTGTCGCCCGCGCGCGTGTTGGATGATACTGCGCTCAATCCGACGCCGCCCAACAGCCTGGGGCTGTTCCAGGCGGT
>CAZYHE010000568.1:0-3523 GCA_964647225.1 uncultured Anaerolineales bacterium | reverse complement strand
CCAACCGGGGGTCTGCGCCGGAGGCGGGGGCGCGCTGCCGGCCGCCTTCACCGTCGGCGCGCTGCTGGCGACGACCGACGCGCTTTACGCCGGCGATTGGCTGGACAGCCCGAAGCCGGGCATCTATCCCGGCCCCGACGCCGGGCTATACGTCAGCCGCGACGGCGGCGCGTGTTGGCAGCGGGCCGACAGCGCGGAGGGGCGCTACAGCTACGCCGACCTGCGGGAGGTGACGGGGCAGCCGGGGCAGCTCTTGGCCCTGGTCAAGAGCCACCAGGCCGGCGCGGACAGCTATCCTTACGAACTGTGGCTGGTGGCCGCGGGGCAGGGGCGCGCCCGCCGGGTGTGGGCCGCGTGCGATACGGCCGCGGGCCTCTTCGCCGGTCCCGGCGCGGCCTGGACTGTCGCGACCGCCGGCGGTGGGGTGCTGACCGGCGCGGTGGATGTCCCGGCGGCGGGAGTGGCCGCGCCGTGCCAGGGCCTCTTCGCCACCCTGGCCGGCGCGGACAACGTGGGGGGGCAGCCGTTGCCGCCGGTGCGCCGGTGCGCGCTCCCGCCCCTCTGTTTTTCGGATTTGGCGGCGGATGACCGCGGGGCCGCGCCGCTGCTGTTGATGGGCGACCGGGTCTACCGCCTGGGACGCGTGGCGTGGCCGCAGGCGGTGTGGCCGTAAGGAGATTTCCATGAACGACATTCCCCCGATCAACCTGGTGTGGGAAGAGCCGGCCTGGCCGGATGCGATCCGGGCGCCGTTGGATGAGGCGGTTCGGCAACGCCTGACCACCGCGGTCGAAGTTCTGAACGTCGAGATTGCATCGAGCGCGCCGGGGCGATCCGGCTTCGACGCCCTTGTCGAGGGCAAGCGGTTTCTCTCGGATTGGGCGAAGCGCGGTTTCCCGCAGCGTCCGCCGCGCGAGATTGTGACGCCGCTGAAGTTACTGCTCGAACAGCATGGACTGCACGAGGCGGCCGATGAAATCAGCAAACGCTACCTGCCGGAACTTGGTCCCGGCAGCCCAGGATTTCCGTCACTCGGGCTTGGGCCGCGCGTCATCATCCGCACCCCACCGCCGCCGAGCGAAGTCAACCTCGCCACCTGGTTCGCACCCCCGGTCAAGCAACTCGACCTGGCCCGCCAACAGCTCAGCCGCTACGATCGTTGGCTGGCCGACCAGCCCGACCTGAAACCCGCGCTGGCTTCGCGTTTCGCCCGGCTCACCGGCCTGACGCGCTTCATGAACGGCCGGCTGGCGGCGCGCCCGGCCGAGTTGAAGCCCGAACTGTGGATGGCGGCGGCCAACGATTGGCTGTTCACGCCCGCGCCCGCGGCCGATGCGCCGCCCGCGCCCGCGGCTTGTCTGTTTGGGGTGGACAATCTCGATGCGGCGCGGCAGCAGCTTCAACTCCTCGACGCGGTGATTGTGCCCGGCAGTCGGATTCAGGCGCCCGATCACGGGATGCCGTCGAAACCGACGGCCAGCGTACACGTGCGGTTTCAGCAGAAGCACAAAGGCTGGCCGGTGCTCGGTGGCCGCGTGATCGTGCATATGGCGGAGCGCGATGCCCGCTGCTCGGTCTCCAGCGCGTATCTGCCCATCCCTGCGGATCAGTTTGCCCAGTATCAACCGCGGAGCGAAGCGGCGGCAATCGCCATCGCGCTGCGCGCCCTGGCCCAACACGCGCTGAACGGCCAGATGGAGGAGGTCGAGGCGGTTGGCCTGTACGCGGCGGTGCTCGATCGGTGGCTGGTCGCGGGCGGCTCCGATTTGACCGGCGCGGCCTGGGCGGAGACCATCCCGGCCATTGCCCGGATGTTGGCAAAGCACGTCCTTCATGCGCGGTCGGCCGGGCGGCTGACCGGCGCGCTGGCGCGGCTGGAAGCCGCACTGGCCGACGACCCCGCCGCGCGCATTTTTGATGCGCGCCACGCGCTGCATGAAATCCAGGCGCAGTTGGCGGCCGAGCGGTTCGTCGTGTGGGATGCAGGGCGCGTCGTCCCCTATCTGCCGAAGCTGGCGGGCGACGCCGGGCCGGCCGATGCCTGCTTCGTCCTGCCGTTCGCGGGTAAGTACTACCTGGCCTATCGGGTCGAATTTCTGGCGAAGGCCAGAGATCACGGCTGGCGGGTCTTCGTCAACGCGGACGCCAGCGACACGACCTGCGATGTGTTGGGGTGGCCGGAGAGCCTGATGGCGCATTTTGTCCCCGCTTTCACCACCTCGGCGGACGCGGCGGCAGCGGCGGCGGCTGTGGCCGCCGCGCTTTCGCCGGCCAGCGCCGCGCATCAGATCAACGCCAATGATGTAGACCTGACCTTTTTGACCCTGAAGTGGCACGCCAGCGCGCCGTCGGGCAGCAGTCCACTGTCCACGGCCGATATCGAGCAGTTGGCGCAGCAGCCCGTCCTGGCTCCCACCACGCTGGATGCAGGGAACATCGCCTACAATGCCAGCCTGTTCTACAAGTATTTTCTGCTGCTGTGCGACAATCAGACCTTCAGCACCAGGTTGGAAGTCGAAGGGCGGCGGCCGCCCTATTTCACGGTGGAGGTGGGCGCGCGCGCTGTGTCGGGCGATCCGCTCAGCACCGGTTTCCTGGCATCCGACGATGCGCCGACCATCGTCTTTCAGGATGCTTCCCGATTGCGCGCCGGTTCGCACATGATCGGCCGGCCCGCCTGGGATCCCGAATTGGTCTTTCACGAGATCGCACATGCGTTGATGTGGCTGATGAATTCGGAGCCGTTCGACATGGCGAGCAGCGTGACGCCCTTTGCGCGTGCCCTGGTCGAAGGCTATGCCAACTACTTCGCGCGCGCCTGCGCGGTGAGTCGGGCCGGCGATATCGCCGACGCGGCCTGGGCGCGGGCTTGCTATGATGCGTTCGGCGACCGCTTCAATCTGTTCGACGACAGCCGGCGCGATCCAACCGGGAACAGGCTGACCTTGCCGAATCTTTTCCCGCCGGCACCCGGCCATGATCCCGACGCCAATGATCCCTTGACGATCGGGCAGTTCCAGAAGTACTCGGTCGGGATGGTGTGGGCGCGGGCTTTGTGGAAAATCCGGGAGCGCTTCGGCGCGGATGGTCTTGATCCACTGCTGGCTGACAAGCTGGCATTGGACTCGTACTTCTATATGCCCGGCTGGCTTGCCAACTTCGAGACCGCCGCCGAGGGGATCCTCGATGGCGTGGATGCCGGGCGGATGAAGCAACTCGCCGAGTGGTTCGGCGCGCGCAACATCCTGGCCGGCCGGGGGGTGCAGGCGTTGGCGCTGGCCGGAACCGAGGTGCTGGTGGGCACGGATGCCGGTGTGCGCCGGTCGGCCACGCCGGCCATCGCGTGGGGCGGCTGGGAGACTTTTCCCGCGGGCGAAGGCGTCACCGGGCTGGCGCATGACATAACGTCGCACCAGACCTTCGCGGCGACCGAACGCGGGGTGTATGCCTGGGACGCGGCAGCCGGATGGACGCCGCACGGGACCTGGAAGACCAGCCTGAACCAGGAGACGCCGTTGTGTCT
>CAZYHE010000567.1:2853-3528 GCA_964647225.1 uncultured Anaerolineales bacterium | reverse complement strand
CCCGGCCCGACATCGCGGATCAGCTCGCACACCTCCTGATCCACCTCTGCGGGCGTGCCCAGGCCGAGGATGTTCAGATCCACGTTGCCCAGGACGCAGATGCGGTCGCCATAACGCTGCTTGGTGACGCGGGGATCCTGCGCGCCCTTCTCGTTCGGGTGGAACCCGGCGATCCCCAGGCTCACCAAGTCATCCATGAACGGCAGCATGTTGCCGTCGCTGTGGATGATCCAGGGGAGCGTGACGGCCTCACGCAGGCGGCGGTAGCGGGGCATCACCAGCTCGCGGAACACCTTCGGGGAGAAGAAGGTCGAGGTCTTGAACGCCATGTCGTCGGTCGTCACATAGGCGTCGAAGCCCAGCTTACAGACGCGCTGCGCGACGATGATGGCCCAATCCACATAGCGGTCGAGGATCTCTTCGATCAGGCCGCGATCCTCGAAGAGCGCGATGCTGAACGCCTCGGTGCCCATGCTGAGCATCGTCGGGAAGATGCCCATCCGGGTGATGAACCAGGTGGAGTAGTCGCCCCGGCCGCGGAGGAAGGGGGCCGCGCCCGCGTAGAGCGCGTCGTCGTGGGGGTCGGGCAGTTGCAGGCGATGCAGTTCGGCACGCGAAGGGAGCAGCCCGTTGCCGTAGAAAAGCCGGCCATCCATCCACGGCAGCTTCTCGGCG
>CAZYHE010000567.1:807-2843 GCA_964647225.1 uncultured Anaerolineales bacterium | reverse complement strand
ATAGACCGGCGCGCGGAGCACGTAGCTGATGTTGTCCAGCCCCAGGTGCGCGGCAAGCGCGGTGGCTTCCTCGACACTGTAGATGTTGGCTTCGAGGTTGGCGGCCTGGCTGATCCCTGGCCCCCAGCCCATCAGCTTTTGGGCGAGCGCCCGGTCAATCCCCAACTCGCAATAGGGCACGCGGTCTGGCTGATCGCGTTGGAGCGCGATGCGGACGCGTTCACGTGAGTTCATGGTGGCAGCCTCCCAATCATTGACCCGGATGCGCCGCAGACAGAGGCTGTGGCCGGTTCATCTTGCGGACTCTGTGCGCAGCGAAGATTTCACGATGGATTATAGGCCGAACCGGGTGTTTGTGCAATCTGCTTGCGAAGCGTATAATGTCTTCATAGAAGATCGCTACATATCATTTCCATTCGATACCCCCATCTCAACCAGGAGACCATTATGAGCAGTGTCAAAGTCACGATCATCGGCGCCGGGAGCGTCGTCTTTTCTCTCGGCTTGGTCAAAGACCTCTGCCTGACCAAGGGTCTGGCGGGGAGCGAAGTCCACTTCATGGACATCAACGAAGAGCGGCTGGACATCGTCTATCGCCTCGGCCAGCGTTACGCCGAAGATCTGGGGGCCGATCTACGGTTCAAGCGCACGACGGATCGTGTCGAGGCGTTGCAGGACGCCAACTTCGTGATTGATACGGCCACGATCACGCACGACGAGCACTTCATGAAGCGCCGCCGCGAGCTGGCCGAGCAGCACGGCTACTTCTACGGCCGCACCGGGCTGCCGGAGTGGCACAACCTGCGGTTGATGCTCGATGTGGCGCAGGACATGGAGGACATCTGCCCGGATGCGTGGATCTTGCAGGCGGGCAACCCGGTCTTCGAGGGCACGACGCTGATGACCCGCGAGACCTCGATCAAGGTGTGCGGGCTGTGCCACGGCCATTACGGCTACCGTCACATCGCCAAGACACTGGGCCTCGACCCCGACCGCGTCACCTGGCAGGCGCCGGGCCTCAATCACAACATCTGGCTGACGCACTTCTTTTATGAGGGTCACGACGCGTATCCGCTGATTGACGAGTGGATCGCGAACAAGGCCGAGGCGTACTGGGCGGAATGCCGCGAGAAGGGGCAGGGGTTCTCCGCGCAGTTGTCGCCCGCAGCGGTTCACCAGTACAAGATGTTCGGCCTGATGCCGATCGGCGACACGCCGCGGCAGGGCGGCTGGTGGTATCACACCGACCTGGACACGCGCAATCGGTGGTACGGGCCGGGCGGCGGCGGGGACACCCCCGAAGGCCGGGACAAGATCTTGCGCCAGAAGGAAGAGTTGCGCGTGCGGATGAAGGAGGCGGCCTATGATCCGAAGGCGCGGCCGATCACGATGTTCGGCGATACGAAGACGACCGAGCAGCACATCCCGATCGTGGATGCGCTGGTGAACGACAACGAGGGGCAGTTCCAGGTCAACGTGCCGAACAACGGCGCGCTGAGCGGCCTCCCGGACGATGTGGCGGTCGAAGTGCCGGCCATCGTCAACATCAAGGGCATCCAGCCGCTGCGCGTCGAGCCGCTGCCCAACAAGGTGATGCTGGAGCAGATCTATCCCGACTGGCTGGACATGGAACGGACGCTTGAAGCGTTCGACACCGGCGACAAGACCATCCAGCTCTGGAGCGTCCTGGAAAGCCACCAGACACGCTCCTACGATCAGGCCGTGGAAGTCATGGAGGCGATCCTGCACATGGCGCCCAACGAGCCGATGGCCCACATCCAGGACATCAACCAATATTTCAAGTGGCCCGAAGGCTGGTAGCGCACCGCTGGGCGGGGGTGGGCGAAGGCCGTTCACGAATGAAAACACGAATGCACAAATGGAACTCGCCTCGGTAGCAATTCGTGCATTCGTGTTTGCAGGCATCCGTGAATGTTGTTTTGGCTTCCTACCCCCGTGCCGATAGCGCATAACGAGCATCGGCTGGATAGAAACAAGCGGCCTGACATTGTTCATCGCGTTGACAAAGCCAGCCC
>CAZYHE010000567.1:0-797 GCA_964647225.1 uncultured Anaerolineales bacterium | reverse complement strand
ATTATGGAATTGACAGAACTCATCAAACAGCGTAGAGATAGCCATCCCACGAGCGATCAGGTGCTAAAGCATCTGGACGCGATGCGCCGGCTGGACGGTAATCGTCTCAGTAATTTTGACCGGCTCCTGGTAGAGGCCAGACAAGCCAGCGACCAACTGGATCCGCAAAACGCGGCTGATGCCGACGTACATCAGTGGCTCCAAGTCTACATCCGCGAGTTGGAAACCGCTCAGGATGAGCGGCAACGTTCGTTCGGATCGGATCTGGCCGCTCACCTAGACGCGGTGGGGTGGAAACTCCGTGGGCAATATCCCAAGTTGAGAGCCGGGCTGTTCACATTCGAGCTGATTTTCCAGCGGGGTCGCTGCAAGATCTGGTATGGACCCGAGCAGGAATCGCTGGACGAGTGCGTCCTCGATGCTGACAAAGTCGCCAGTGCGGTAAGACAGCAACGAGACCACCTGGGCAGTGGTCTGGAACCGTCTGTCTTCTTGTTGACATTGCAGCGAGCTTATCATCATGCGCAGTACGAACACGAGACGACTCCTATGCCGTTGCTGCGCCTCTTGCCTTTCTTGGCCCTGGATGTGCAATCACCTAAGTTCAAGGAAGATCCTCGCAAGGAACACTATAAGCAGTACATACGTGCTGATTTCAGCTACGATCTCTATCAGTTGAGCAAGATTACCTCTGCCGTACACCTGACCATCGCAACTCGCATGCAAACCAACAGGCGCGGTGATTTCCTTTGGGTGCCCACCCGAGAGGATGTAGAAAGCGGCAACTATTTCGCCTC
>CAZYHE010000566.1:0-3542 GCA_964647225.1 uncultured Anaerolineales bacterium | reverse complement strand
ATCACGGCCGAGCTGACGACGACGAAAAGGATAATCTGGCCGAGCGGCAGCAGCAGCTCGCGCAGCTTGCGCAACAAGGAGCCGGGCATGGCACACTCCGGGGTATCTCACGGATAGAAAGGAACACGGATACTTCCTTCGGAATCTATCGGTGTTCCCTTCTACCCGCGGGGTGGTGGAAATCTATTTCTTGACGCGCTTACTTCCCAGGAGGCGGCGGTGCCGGGATGTCCAGCGTCTTGGCCGCCTTGTTCTCGCCCCACTTGGCCGGATCGGTGGAGCCGACCTGGATCACGAAGTACTTCGCCACCGCGGGATCGCCCTTGGTGTCGAACGTGATCGTGCCGGTGATGCCCTTGAAGTCTTTGGTGGCGCGCACGGCGTCGCGCACCGCAGCACGCGTGGGCTTGTTGTTGCTGTTCGCCTTGGCCGCCGCCTCGACCGCCTTCAGGATGATCGCTGCGCTGTCGTAGGACTGGGCCGCGAACGGCTCGGGATCTTTGCCGAAGCGCGCCTTGTAGTCGGTGGCGAACTTCTTGGCCTCCGGGTAGTAGGTCACCGGGCCGGCCACCGTGGTGTAATACATGTCCTTGATCGCATCGCCGGCGATCTTCGCCAGGTCGGCGCTGTCGAGGCCATCCGGGCCCATGAACCGCGCCTTGATGCCCTTGTCGCGCGCCTGCTTGAAGAGGACGCCCGCCTGATCGAAAATGCCGCCGAAGTAGACCAGATCGGGGTTCGCGGCCTGGATCGGGGTCAGGATCGGGTCGAAGTTCGCCTTCTCCTCCGTGCCCTCGAAGCCGAGCACCTTCAGGCCATCCTTCTCGGCGGCCTTGCGGAAGAAGTCCGCGATGCTCTGACCATAGGTCGTCTTGTCGTGCAGGATGTAGACGCTCTTGACCTTCAGCTCGTTGAGGGCAAATTGCTCGCCCACGACGCCCTGGATGTCATCGCGGCCGCACACACGGTTGACCTCGGCCAGCAGCCGGTCGGTGACTTTGGGGTTGGTATTGGCGGGAGAAACGTTCACCAGGCCGGCGTTGTGATATTCCTCGGACGACGGGATTTGCACGCCCGAGTTGTAGTGACCGACCACGCCGAGGATGTCGGGATCGGAGATGATGTTCTTGGCGTTGGCGACGCCCACTTCGGGCTTGGCCTGATCGTCGAACGGCACGATCTGCACGGTGAAGCCCATCCCCTTGAGGCTGTCGCTCAACTGCTCGACGGCGAGCTGCGCGCCGTTCTTGATGCCTTCGCCGACCGCGGCGCTGCCGCCAGACAACGGGCTTTGCGTCGCGATCTTGATGAGTTTGCCGCCGCCGCTCGGTGCGGCCGCCGGTGCGCTGCCGCTGGGCGCGGGCGCGGCCGCCGGCGTACAGGACGTGACGAATACTGCCAGGACGATCAACAGACCAAGCAACTTCATGGATTTCATGGCCCCTCCCTGATTGGAAATGATTGAATGTCTGTCCGGCCAATATCGAGAGCTGGCGGACGTGCCAGCGTCGGAACCGGACAGATCTGCACGATGGGGTAGGCTAACCCCGGAAAGCCGCCAAGTGCGCCATCTCGCCTTCCATTTCCGCATCGCGTATGCAGTGTGATGGAGTGTCGGGGCTGGGCGCGAGCAGGAGTACACAGCCAGCCCGCTCAACGCTGAGGAACGTTGACTATTGTAGCCGAGGGCTGCGCAATCGTCAAGCGCGAGAAGTGAGCTTGGGCCTGGTTCTGTCCAATTGACGTCTGGCCGCAAATCGGCTACACTGGGGATATCCGATCCGAGTCATTTGCAGTTTACAGAAAGAGGCGTTGCCGTGGCACAACCGATTCCCCAGCCAACCCAGATCAATATCGAGTTGCCGGCCGATCTCGAAGCCGTTTACAGCAACTTCGCCATCATCAACCATTCGCCTTCCGAGATCGTCATTGACTTCGCGCGGCTCCTGCCCAACATCCCGAAGGCGAAGGTCTATACGCGCATCGTGATGACCCCGCTGAACGCCAAGCTGTTGCTCAAGGCGCTGCAGGATAACCTGGCGAAGTACGAGGAGAAGTTCGGCGAAATCCGGCTCCCCGCCGAAGCCGGGTTCGAGGCGCAGGAGCGGACGATCGGCTTCAAGCACTGAACCGGCGGCACGTTCCCGGCGCGCTGAGCAGCAAGCCACGCGACTGATCCGCCATACGTGACTTAGCTCATACACAACCCGAAAGTAATGTGGTACACTAGGCATGTTTGTGCGGACTTCGCGCCGCGTACCACAGTTGTCGTACAATGGCGCCGGCACACTCATGTCGGCGCTTTATTCTGGCATCCGCCAGCGAATCTCAAAGGAGGCACTGCAATGGCAGTCAAAGTAGGTATTAACGGTTTTGGTCGCATCGGGCGGCAGGTGTTGAAGGCAATCCGGGACTCCTACCCCGGCACGCTGGAAGTGGTCGCGTTCAATGACATCGGCGACCTGAAGACGATGGCCCATCTCCTCAAGTACGACTCGAACTACGGCCGCTTTGATGGCGTCGTCGAAGTCGGGGGCGATGACACCCTCATCATTGATGGCAAGCCGGTCAAGGTCTTCAAGGAGACTGACCCGGGCAAGCTGCCGTGGGGTGATCTGGGCGTCGAGATCGTCGTGGAGTCCACCGGCCTCTTCACGATCAAAAAAGATGGCGTCAACAAGAAGGGCAAGACCGTCCAGGGCGCCGAGAGCCACATCACCAAGGGCGGGGCGAAGAAGGTCATCATCTCCGCGCCGGCCGAGGGCGAAGATCTGACCATCGTCATGGGCGTCAACGACAGCAAGTACGACAACGCCGTGCATCATGTCGTCTCCAACGCTTCTTGCACCACCAACTGTCTGGCCCCGGCGGCCAAAGTCGTGAATGACAACTACAAGATCATCCGCGGCCTGATGACGACGATCCACGCGTACACCAACGACCAGAAGATCCTGGACATGCCGCACAGCGACCTGCGCCGGGCGCGCGCCGCGGCCATGAGCATCATCCCGACCACCACCGGCGCGGCCAAGGCCGTGGCGTTGGTGATCCCCGAACTGAAGGGCAAATTCGACGGCTACGCGCTGCGCGTGCCCACCAGCACCGTCTCGGTCGTGGACTTCACCGCGCAGATCGAGACCCCGACCACCACCGAGGAGCTCCGCCAGGCGTTCCGCGACGCGGCCGCCGGCCCGATGAAGGGCATCTTGGCCGCGGTGGACGAACCCCTGGTTTCCATTGACTACAAGGGCGATCCCCACAGCTCGTCGGTTGACCTGCCGTTCACGATGGTCCTCGGCAAGGAAAAGGGCGACTTCATCAAGGTCGTCACCTGGTACGACAACGAATGGGGCTACAGCGTCCGCACCGCGGATTTGGCCGCGTTGATGGCGAGCAAGCTGTAGATTAGAACTTGGTAGACTGGTAAATTGGTAGATTGGTCAACCAATCTACCAATTTACCAATCTACCGATCTACGGAGTACTTTCATGAACAAAAAAACTGTCCGCGACATTGACCTCAAGGGCAAGCGCGTCCTCATG
>CAZYHE010000565.1:0-3555 GCA_964647225.1 uncultured Anaerolineales bacterium | reverse complement strand
GCGCCTCGACCGCCGCGTGCGCCAGCGCGGTCTTGCCGACCCCGCCGATGCCTTCGAGCGACACCAGCCAGCACGCTTGATCGGCGCGCAGAAATTTCTTCAGGCGGGCCAGCAGCTCGCTCACGCCGAAGAGCCGGCTGTAGCTCGGCGGTGGCAGCGCAGCCAGGGCGGCCCGTTGGACGTCGGTCAAGGGCTTGTGAGGCTGTGCGGCTTCTTCGCTGGCCCAAATGGCCTGGGCCAATCCGATCAGCGCCTCATCCTGGCGCAGGTAGACGGTTCGCTCCGCGTAGTTGAGGGCGCGCGCGACCTGGGCGATCGTCTCACCTTTGACGAAGCGCCGCATCAGCAGATCGGCCGCCAGGCGATCATCCTGCGCCAGGCGCGCCAGCCCCGCATCGAGCAGCGCCCGGAACGCCGGGGCGACCTCGGCCGCGGGGAGGTTGCGGCGCCGGGCTTGCCAGCCGGGCAGGTCGGCCAGCGCCGCGATGCGCGCCAATTCATCCGCGCTCTGATAACCGCGCAGCGCGCGATGGATCAGGGCGGTGAAGGCCTGGCCGGTGCCGGTGGTGGTCATGTACCTCTACTGATGATTTCTTCGGTATTCGCGTACCGCCCGATCGAGCATGGTTACAAAGCTGACGTGGATCACATCCAGGGGCCACGCTCGATCAGGGGCGGCGACAGATCTCCGCCCCTTGTGAACGTGATGCGGATGACTCGGCAGTTCCGGGTGATGAGGGGCATCGTCGTACTGAAAAACGCGGTCGCCTTGAGCATCCAGATAAATGTATGCGTAGTCGCGTTCTTGGACTTCGTCGGTGGCATCCAGCCAAGCGTGGGCGATCAAGCGCGAGCCATCCCTGAAGATGAGTATGGCATGGAGCGCCCCCGTGCAGTCCACTTCATCTTCTGACGGGAAGCTATAGTCGGGGTGAGCCGTATCCAGAATGTCCTCGACTTCTGCCAGAGCAGTGAAGTTGTCCCAGTAGATGGCACGTAGTTTCCCATCAGGCATGGACAACCTCAGCTTCAGAGAAGCCGTAGCGCTCCTGCATTGTCAGAAGACTTTTGTAGCGGGTCCGCCATTCCCAGTAGTCAGTCGGCCCCTCCGGCAGCGTGCCTTCCTGAAACTGGCGATAGAAATCGGCGGAGGTCATGCCGTATCGTTGCTCCAGGCCACGCAGGATGCGCACTGTTTCAGCGTAGTACTCCACTGGCAGCCTGGTCGGGCGGGTCGGCAACGCCATCCGGGCCCGGATAGCCGATCTCACGAAGTCGTAGTCCTCGCTCGGCAACAAGAGCATGATGCCATCCAGGCTGGAAATCTCGAAGCCAACCGGCCGGCCGTGAAATTGATCCATCAGTTCGGCCAAGGGAACATCGGCGTTCTGTAACTTGAACAGTGGAATCTGGTTATTCATAGTCGCAATGTCCTTTTTGGCCCATCATCAAAAGCAAAGCGATTATACGTCGCTCGCAGATGAAAGTCAAAAGATGTGTCCCAAACAGCCGTCGTGCATCCGCGCCCTGCACATCCTTGCAGTTTCCCTGCAGTTCATTGCAGCCGCAACCGTGTATACTCAGCGTGGGCGACGGCGAGTAGTCCGTCAACCGGCGGCAGACGGCTTAAGCCGTCCGGACGCCCACGGCTGTCACGCGATGGACACATCTCACCTCACTCGTTCGCCGCGCAGGCGGCCAGCAGTGTTGCTGGCCGCGGCGCGACGCGCGGCAGTGACCTGGTGGGCGGGCCAGGCAGCCGACTTGGCCCGCTGCGATGGCTGCTGCCGCGAATTGCGTTGGGGAGAAGGGTATCTTCTACCGGCCCGGCAGATACCGGAGGGCTGGCGTTGGGGGCGCCGAACTCCGGTCAACGGACAGGCGGACTGGTTGGTGTGTTCGTCCTGTTCCCGCGACTGTTTGGGTCTGGCTTTGCGTCTGTGTTCTGCTATTCGGGAACGCTGGGCGAGCCGTGGTAGAGGGTCTTCTCTCCGGCGCAAACGGGGCCGCCGCGGTCGTCTCCATTCCGATTGATCCTCGCAGTTTGCACCAGCTTGACTCTGGCGGCCTGTGTGCTGTCCCCTTCGCCCACCCCAACGCCGGCGCCCGTGACGCCTATCGAAATCTAACTGGCCGAGCCGCCCCCAGCCGAATCGCTGAAGGCGGCTATGATCGTCATCACGACCCTCCCCATCCTGCTGATCTATCCGTTCGTCCAGCGCTACTTCGTCAGCGGCGTGCGGCTGGCCGCGATCAAGGGATAGGTGATTGTTCACCCCGGCAGATCGGCCAGGATCTTCCGATAGCTGTCATACCGCATCGCTGCCAGCCGGCCCTCGCGCACGGCCAGCTTGACCGCGCAGCCCGGCTCGCGCGTGTGCGAGCAGTCCTCGAACTGGCAGCGCCCCTTGAGCGCGGCAAGCTCGGGGTAGAAGCCGGCCAGGTCACGCTTGCGCAGCCCGCTGAGGCCGAATTCGCGGATGCCGGGGGTGTCCACGACGAAGCCGCCGGCCGCCAGGGGGTGGAGCGAGACCTGGGTGGTGGTGTGCCGGCCTTCGTGCTTCCGTTCGCTCACTTCGCCCACGCGCAGGTGCAGCCCCGGCTCGATGGCGCTCAGCAGCGAGGATTTGCCCACGCCCGACAGCCCCGCCAGCGCCGTCGTCTGGCCCTGGAGCAGCCGGCGCAGCCCCTCGACGCCCAGCCCACTCTGCGCGCTGCTCAGCAGGACGGTGTAGCCCGCATCGCAGTAGGCGCGCAGGACGGTCTGCGGCTCGGCCGGGTCTTCGGCCAGATCCACCTTGTTGACGCAGATGACCGGCGTCAGGCCGTTGCGCGCCGCGCCGATCAGGTAGCGGTCCACCAGCTCCGGCCAGAAGGCGGGATCGCGCCACGAGGCGACGACGAGGAGTTGATCCACGTTGGCGACGATGACCTGGCGCAGGTGGCTGTAGAACGGATCGGGCCGGGCCAGGGCGCTCCGCCGGGGCAGCACCGCCTCGACCATCCCGCGCGCCGCGCCGTTGTGCGAGACCTGCACCTGGTCGCCCACCGCGACGATGTTGGTGAAGCCGGTGTCGCTCGCCTTCAACGACCGGCGCACTTCGCAGAGCAATTGCCGGCCATCCCCCAGGGCCACGCGGCACAAACCCTGGCTCACCTCGAACACGGCGGCGGTTTCCACCGCGGTGGAATGGGCCGGCGCGGGCGTCACGGCCGTCGGACGGTTTGAACCGTCGGGCATCACGATGCCGCCTGCCACGCGGGCCAGGTTGGCCCGGCGGCGTTCCTGCTCGCCGAGCGGCACGACGCGCTCGACGCTCGGCAGGGCGAGGTCATCGAAGATCACGCCATCTTCAACGAATTGCGCCGCCCAGTCTTTGTGGCGCACCCGTTCTTCGCGCGGCGTGTCTTTCTTTTCTTTGCGGACTTGCCGCAGCGCCTGATCGGCGCGGATATGTTCCCACATGCGATCTACGCGAGTAGCCAACGTTGTTCTCCATGAAATGAAAACGCCTGGGCGGCCGCGTACCTCATGGCCTCCCAGGCGGCATTTCC
>CAZYHE010000564.1:0-3571 GCA_964647225.1 uncultured Anaerolineales bacterium | reverse complement strand
AAGTGCCTGGGCATCTACCAGACCGCCTACGACGCGAAGTACAAGAAGAAGTAATATCCACAGCCAGACCTTCGAGGTCTCGCAGACCTCGAAGGTCTTCGGCCCGCGAATGCGCCGCAGCACAAGAGTTCGGCCATTTGACGGGGTGTCACGTGCGTGAGCGCCGCCGGGATCATGCGGCGCTCACGCACGTCTGCCTTCGGCGAATAATCAATCGGCCGGGTAGTTGCGCATTTAGGCTTTTTGACGCCCCATCTCCCCTCCGCTATAATTCGGCTATGGAAGACAGCGACGGACATGTGGAGGTATGAAAATGATGAATCTGAACGATGCGATCCAAGACATTCATGGCCTGAATGCTGAGCTTGCACGCTTGGAACGACGCTATAACTTGCTTTCGGATGATTTCTACCGCTTATACAGAGCGGGCGAATTGGAACAAAATCGCGATTTCATCAAGTGGGTTGGTTTCTATGAAGTGAAATTGGAGCGTGAGGCACGCTATCAGGAATTGATGTTCCGCCACCTGCGTGATTTACGCCAGTCTGCGGGTCTTGAAACACTACGTTTGGTGCCAGAAGTAGCTACGGCAGGAGTTGTGTGAGTGCCCATCCGCGATGCGCTCAACTACGGAGAGTTGGTCTATTCGCTTCCCGATCGGCACGCCAGCATCGAGCGATCTACACTCGTTTTGGCGCCCATTGGCTCCACCCTGGCGCAACTTGAGGGCCAGATTCTATTCACGGGTGATGTGGTTCTGGATGTCTGGGAACTCGTAGATTTCGAGAGCCAGCGCATACGCAACTACAGTTACGAGGTCTATGTCGCTGATGAGAAAATCGCGTGGTACGATCCCTTCGAGCATCCCCATATCGCTGAACTCGCAAGCACCCATCCGCACCATAAACACATTCAGCCCGACATTAAGCATCATCGTGTTCCTGCACCTCGGATCAGCTTCTCTCAACCCAACCTACCGTTCCTGATCGAGGAAATCGAGCGGACTCTGCTGCAACGATAGCAGATTCATCTCTGTCGTTCCCGCAATGCCCCTACGTTGGAATAGGATAGACCCGGCTCCGCACTCGGAGGCCCCACATGTGGCACATCGTTCGATTGGCGCCGCACGCCCGACCGGGATCCACCACGGTGGACGAGCTGGTGCGCTCCACCGCGCAGAGCGTGATGCTCATCACGTCCGCGTTCTATTTGCTCTGCGCCATCGTGCTCGCCGGCAACGCCACCGCCGATGTGATGATCCGCCTGCTGGCGCTGGCCGTCCTGCAAATTGTGGCCGGGACGGCCGCGTTGCGCTGGCTGGCCGATCACTATCTGATCGCACAAATCACCTGGCAGACCACGTTGGCCGCCGCCCTCATCCTGGCGGCCCATTGGCTGGATCAACCCGAAATCGCGGTGCTCTACGCGCTGCTGCCACTCATCACGGCGGTCACGCTCGGCCCGGCCGGCGGGCTGGCCGGTGAGGCGTCGGTGCTGGCGGTCGCCTGGTGGTGTACGAGCGATGCCTTCACCCGGCCGCTCCCGCCGGAATTCCGGCTGATGCTGCCGCTGGTGGGGATCTTCACCGGGCTGCTCGGCTGGGCCATCACCAACCCGCTGCTGACCGTCTCGGAATGGTCGTTGGCCGGCTTCCGAGAGGCGCAACGCCGCCTGGAAGAGACGCAGGAACAACGGTTGATCCTGAAGCAAACCGAGGAGGATCTGCTGAAGGCCAACCGCGAGCTGGCGCGGCTCTCCGACCGGCTGAAGGCGCTCCAACGGGTGGCCGAGGAGGCCAGCCAGGCCAAGGCGGAGTTCGTCGCCAACGTCTCGCACGAGCTGCGCACGCCGCTCAACATGATCATCGGCTTCACCGAGATCATCGCCCGCTCGCCGCAGGTCTACGGCGGCCGGCTGCCCCCCGCGCTCCAGACCGATATCGCGGCGGTCCGCCGCAACAGCCAGCACCTCGCGAACCTGGTGAACGACGTGCTCGACCTGAGCCAGGTGGAGGCCGGCCGGATGGCGCTGAGCCGCGAGTGGATCACCCTGCCGGATGTCATCGAGGCGGCGGTCACGACGGTCAAGGCGCTCTTCGATTCCAAAGGGCTGTACCTGCGCACCGAGACGCTGCCCGATCTGCCACGCGTTTTCTGCGACGGCACGCGCGTGCGCCAGGTGATCATCAACCTGCTGAGCAATGCGGGGCGCTTCACCGAGCGCGGGGGCGTGCTGGTCGCCTGCCGCCGCAACGACACCCTCATCACCATCGCCGTGACCGACACCGGGCCGGGCATCCCCCCGGAAGATCAGCAGCGCCTCTTCGAGCCGTTCCAGCAGCTCGACGCTTCGATCCGCCGCCGCTACGGCGGCAGCGGCCTGGGGTTGACGATCAGCAAACAGTTCGTCGAGATGCACGGCGGGCAGATGTGGATCGAGAGCCAGCCGGGGGCCGGCACGACCATCAGCTTCAGCCTGCCGATGACCCCGGCATTCCCCGCGGATCAGACCACCGGCGTGCGGCGGTCGCTCACCCCCGACGACGAACGCGGCTACCGGACGCGACTGCGCCCCACGCGCACCGCGCCGCCCGTCGCGCCGCCCCGGCTGGTGGTGCTGGAGCGGGAGCGCACGCTGCAACGCTTGCTGACGCGCTACCTGCCCGGCACGGAGATCGCGGTCGCCCGCACCGTGCCCGCGGCCATCGCGGAGTTGGCGCGCTCCCCCGCGCAGGCGTTGATCGTCAATGCGTCGCCGTTGGAGGCGATCCCGGTCAGCGCGCTCACCGACCTCCCCTTCGACACGCCGGCCGTCACCTGCTGGATCCCCGGCGAGGATGACGCGGCGCGGCGGCTGGGGGTGGTGCAATATCTGGTCAAGCCGGTGACGGCCGAGACGATCAAAGACGCGCTGGCGCGGCTGCCCCAGGGCCTCAAGACCGTCCTGATCGTGGATGATGAGCCGGATGAGCTGCATCTGTTTGCGCGCATGTTGGCGGCGGACGAAAACGGCTATCGTCTGCTGCAAGTGACGAACGGCCAGCGCGCGCTCGACATGCTGCGCACCCGCCACCCCGACGTGATGCTGCTCGACCTGGTGATGGCCGGCGTGGATGGCTTCCAGGTGTTGGAGGAGAAGGGCCGCGACCCGGCGATCCGCGACATCCCGGTGATCGTCATCTCGTCGCGCGACCCGACCGGCGACCCGGTGGTGAGCAACACCCTGACCGTCACCCACGGCCGCGGCCTGTCGGTGCGCAATCTGCTGGCGTGCATCCAGGCGATCGGGGAGATTTTGTCGCCGGTGAAGTGAGACGTATTGCGTAGTACGTAGTGCGTATTGCGTGGTGCGTATTGGGGCAAAGGTGAGGTTTGGCGAGCGCAACCGGGCTACGCAAGACGAAACACGCAATACGTTATTGGGGGAATGCTTGCCCTATTTGGGGGAACGCTCGCCCAATGTGGGGGAATGCTTGCCCTATTTGGGGAAGTGCTCGCCCTACTTGGGGAAGTGCTTGCCCTATTTGGGGGAACGCGTCCGCTATGTGGGGGGACATTCCCCCGACATCGGG
>CAZYHE010000563.1:0-3576 GCA_964647225.1 uncultured Anaerolineales bacterium | reverse complement strand
GCCGCCATCTTTGTGAGAGAGAAGTTACAGTGAATCAGTTGCTCGTCCTGAAGTCCCCCAAGTCGAAGAAGCCCTCCCTGGCCTGCAGGGACGGCGATTTGTGCTTGGGATAACGACGCAGCAGATCAAACCAGCGCAAAAGCCCTGCCAGGCCAGAAGTGAGCCAGGCGGGGCTTTTTATTTCTCAACAGGGGCACGGTCGGAGACCGGCCCCAACAAGCAGGGCAGCGCAGCCCCTTCCGCCGAGAGTCTGGCGGCGGGGGCTTTTTCTTAAGCAACCCAACCATTTTCACGAAGGAGTTTGTTAAATCATGTCGCACGAAGCCATTTGTCCCGAATGTGAAGGCCCAGTCCTGCTGAACAACCCGATGCAGGGCGAAATCGTCCCGTGCGCCGCGTGCGGCGCCGACCTGGAAGTGCGCTCGCTCGATCCGCTGCGCCTCGACCTGGCGCCCGAAGAAGAGGAGGATTGGGGCGAATGACCTCCGCCGTCCGTATTGCCGTCCTCGTCTCCCGCATCCGCGTGGAGGAGAAGCTGTTGTTGACCGCCCTGGAGGCCAGCGGCGCGGCCGTCCAGGTGATCAACGACGATGATTTGGTGCTGCCGATCAGCGGCGGCCGGCCGCCGTTCGAGGCCGATGTCGTGCTGGAGCGCTCGGTCAGCGCGGCGCGGGGGATCTACGCGCTGCGGGTGCTCGAGGCGCATGGCTACCGCACCGTCAACCGCTACGCGACCGCCGCGACCTGCTGGGACAAGCTGCTGACCACGGCTGCGCTGGCCCAGGCGGGCATCCCCCAGCCGCGCGTCTACACCGCTTTCACGCCGGAGTCGGCGCTGAAAGCGATCGAAGCGTTGGGCTATCCGGTCGTGCTGAAGCCGGTGGTCGGCTCGTGGGGCCGGCTGCTGTCGAAGATCAACGACCGCGACGCGGCCGAGACGGTGCTGGAACACAAGGACGTCCTCGGCTCCTTTCAGCACAGCATCTATTACATTCAGGAATACATCAAGAAGCCGGGCCGCGACATCCGCGCCTTCGTGGTGGGCGATGAGACGATCTGCGCGATCTACCGCGCGTCGGAGCATTGGATCACCAACACGGCGCGCGGGGGGCAGGCCAGCAATTGCCCGGTGACGCCGGAGCTGGACGATCTCTGCCGCCGTTCGGCGCGTGCGGTGAGCGGTGGGGCGGCCGGTGCAGTCGTGGCGATTGACGTGCTGGAGGATCCCGACCGGGGCTTCCTGGTGAACGAAGTCAACCACACGATGGAATTTCGCAACAGTATCCAGACGACCGGCGTGAATATCCCGGGCCGGGTCGTCGAGTATGTGCTGTCGGTCGGCCGCAGCGGCGGCGACGCGGAGTATACCGCCGGCGGCGTCCACCGTAGCAGCGACACAGGAGCCTCCCGATGACCGAGCGCGTGCGTGTTTCTATCGTGGGCGGTTCCGGTTACGGGGGCGGCGAGTTGCTCCGTCTCCTGCTCGGCCATCCCCAGGTCGAGATCGCCCAGGTCACTTCCGAAAGCCACTCCGGCGAATTCGTCCACAGCCTCCATCCCAATCTCCGCCCAACAGGTAAACGTCTTCCATCCCGCACCCTGAGCTTGTCGAAGGGCGGCGGTTCGACAAGCTCACCGACCGATGCCTCGCCTTCTCAACCGATCCGTTTCACTTCCATCAGCGAGCTACAACCGTGCGACGTGCTCTTCCTGGCCTTGCCGCACGGCGAGGCGCAGAAGCGCATCGAGCGCCTGGCTGCCCTGGCCGGCCGCATCGTGGATCTCTCGGCCGACTTTCGCGTGCGCGATCCGGCGCTTTACCAACGCTATTACGCCGAGCCGCACACCGCCCCGACCTGGGTCGAACGCTTCGCCTACGGCCTGCCCGAAGTCAACCGTGACGCAATCCGCAATACGCAATACGCTTCCGGCGTCGGCTGCAACGCGACCGCCTCGATCCTGGCGCTGCTGCCGGTTGTCCGGGCGGGGCTGCTGCTGCCGGGCCAGCGGGTGATCGTGGATCTGAAAGCGGGTTCGTCGGAGGGGGGCGCGTCGGCGAGCGCGGCGTCGCATCACCCGGAGCGGCGCGATGCGGTGCGCTCCTTTGCGCCGGTCGGCCACCGCCACGAGGCGGAGGTGATCCAGACGCTCGGCCGCGACGATGTCTTCCTGTCGGTCACGTCGGTCGAGCTGGTGCGCGGGGTGTTGGCGACCGCCCATGCGTGGGTGGCGCCCGGCACGACGGACAAGGACCTCTGGCGCGTGTATCGCGCGGCTTACGGCCAGGAGCCGTTCGTGCGGATCGTCCACGAGCGGGGCGGCATCTACCGCCACCCGGAGCCGAAGCTGCTGGCCGGCACCAATCTGGCCGATGTCGGCTGGGAACTCGATCCCAAGACCGGCCGGCTGGTGGCCCTGGCCGCGATTGATAACCTGGGCAAAGGCGCCGCCGGCACAGCGGTGCAGTGCATGAACCTGATGCTGGGGTGGGACGAGACGCTGGGGCTGGAGTTTACGGGGTTGCATCCGGTGTAGGGTGGTAGATTGGGAACGTAGGGACTTGGGAGATTGGTAAATTGGGAACTTGGTAGAGTGGTGTTCCCCCACGCACCAACCTCCCACTCTACCAATCTACCACTCTACCAATCTACCAAAAGGAGTATTCATGAATCCAATCGTTATCAAGCTCGGCGGCGCGGCGGGGGTGGACGCGGGGGCGGTGCTGGCCGATGTGGCGGGGCTGGCGGCCGAGGGGCAGCCGGTCGTGCTGGTGCATGGCACGTCGGCCGCGGCCGATGCGCTGGCGGCGCGGGCGGGCGTGCCGGTGCGGCACATCACGTCGCCGTCGGGACACGTCAGCCGCTACACCGACCCCGAAACGCTGGAGTTGTACGTCGCGGCCGCCGAGGGACAGGTCAACAAGAGCCTGGTGGCCGACCTCCAGAAGCTCGGCTGCAACGCCGTGGGGCTGTCGGGCGTGGATGGCCGGCTGCTGGTGGCCCGGCGCAAGGACGCGGTGCGCGCGGTCGAAAACGGCCGGCAGCGGATCATCCGCGACGACTACACCGGGCAGCTCGATTCGGCGAACGGCGACCTGCTCCGGCTGCTGCTGGCCGCGGGCTACACCCCGGTGATCGCGCCGCTGGCGTTGGGGCACGGCGGCGAGCGGCTGAACGTGGACGGCGACCGGGCCGCGGCGCTCATCGCGGGCGCGCTCGGGGCGTCGGCGCTGGTGCTGCTCAGCAACGTGCCGGGGCTGCTGGCGAACTTCCCGGACGAGCGCAGCCTGGTGCGCCGCCTGCCCCCGGAGCAGCTTGGTCGGGCCGAGGAGATGGCGCAGGGCCGTATGAAGAAGAAGATCCTGGCCGCCCGCGAGGCGCTGGACGGCGGCGTCTCCGCCGTCATCATCGCCGACTCGCGGCGCCCCGGCCCAATCCGCGCGGCGCTGGCGGGGGAGGGGACACTAATTGCAGAAGGCGGAATGTTGAACGCTGAATGGGTTGCGTCTAGGGGGGCGAGATAGAGATGGACGATCAAACTGCGATCATCGCTCATCATTCATCACTCATCACTCTC
>CAZYHE010000562.1:0-3590 GCA_964647225.1 uncultured Anaerolineales bacterium | reverse complement strand
GCATCCTTCGAGAAGACATCGTATCGTTCACGAATACGGGCGATTTCTTCCTCTGCGAGACGGATTTCCTTTTCAGCCAGAGCCAACAATCCTTTGCGGATCAGATCGGGTTCCGGCATCGCCATGACCGAGCTCATCTCTAATGACAGGGTGGCAACGCTCATCTGGGCCTCCTGAAATGTGTTTATCGCGGCTATTTTACCACACGAGATCAAAATGACCACACACCCCAACATCCTTTTCATCCAAACCGACCAACACCGTTACGATTGCATCGCGGGCCACGGCCATCCGCTGGTGCGCACGCCCAACCTGGATCGGCTGATCCGCGAGGGCGCGACGTTCAGCCATGCGTTCTGCGCCAGCCCGGTGTGCCGGCCCGCACGTACCTCGCTGATGACCGGCGTCTGGCCCACGCGTCATGGCGTGATCTGCAACGAGAACTTGGAGGCCACCGCGGTGCTGCGGCCCGGCCTGCCGACCTGGAGCGAGGCGCTGGCAGGACGTGTAGGGGCGGAAGGCTTCCGCCCCTACTACCTGGGCTACGTCGGCAAGTGGCAGGTGGATCAAGAGCGCGACCCGACCCGGTTCGGCTTTCACGACTACATCCCGAACAGCGACTATAAAGCGTGGCGGAAGGCGCAAGGCTTGGGGCCAACGCCGCGCACGAACGGCTTCTGGGGCGAGGTGGACGGCGAGATCACGCCGGAGCAATCACGGCTGGGCTGGGGCGCGGACGAGATGCTCCGCCTGCTCCAGACGGCCAGCCAAGGGGATCAGCCCTTCTTCCTCCGCTGGGACACCGACGAACCGCACCTGCCGAACGTCGTCCCCGAGCCATACGCCTCGATGTACGATCCAGCCGACATCCCGCCGTGGCCGAGCTTCGGAGACCCCCTGACGGGCAAACCGTACATCCAACGCCAGCAGTTGCGCAGTTGGGGCATCGAAGGCTGGACGTGGGAACAGTGGGCGCCGATCGTGGCGCGCTACCTGGGCGAGGTCTCGCTGATTGACGCCCAGATCGGCCGCATCCTCGACGCGTTGGACACGCTGGGGCTGGCCGAGAACACCCTGGTCGTCTACACCCCCGACCACGGCGACCTGTGCGGCGGTCACGGCATGGCCGACAAACATTATGTCATGTACGATGATGTCGCGCGCGTGCCGCTGATCCTGCGCTGGCCCGGCGTGATCCCTGCCGGCCAGATCTGCGACGCGTTCGTCTCGTCGGGGATTGACCTGGCGACAACCTTCTGCGATGCAGCCGGTGTGACGCCGCCTGAGACGTTCGTGGGCCGCAGCCTGCTGCCCCTGGTTGGCGGTCGGAATCCCGAACTCGTTCGGGACGCCAGACGGCCGGACATCTTCTGCACCTACTTCGGCAATCAGTTCGGCCTCTTCAGCCAGCGCATGGTGCGCGATCGGCGCTGGAAGTACGTCTGGAACCTAACCGCTGAAGACGAGTTGTACGATCTGGCGACCGATCCTGGCGAGATCACCAACCGGGCGACCGATCCGGCCTGTTCCGGCGAGTTAGCCCGGCTGCGCGGCCGGATGCTGGCCTGGCTGGAGGAAACGCGCGACCCGATCCTGAACATGTGGACGCGGCGGCAGTTGGTGCAAGGGGCGAAAGTGTAGGCAATGCCCGCCTGGGCTGAGCCAAAGAAACCAAATCTTCCACAAGCCCGCGGCCATTATTCACAGGCTGCGGCTGACGAAAGAATCAGCCAACCCCGAATGTTCGAAGGAGGAGTGCCCCGATGAGCGCATTGGAAGATCTGTACGAGGCCATCTTGGAAGGCCAGAGATTCGCAGTGGCCGGCCTGGTACAGCGAGCACTAGACGCGGGCGTGGTCCCGGCCGCGATTGTCGAAGGAACCTTGCGCCCCGCAATGGGCGAGGTGGGCGAGCTGTTCTCGCGCGGCGAGTTCTTCCTGCCGCAGTTGCTGCTGGCAGCCAGCGCCATGAAGATCGCCACGGAAACCTTGCGGCCGCTCCTGGTGGACGCCGCCGGCGTGAACCGGCAGGAAGCGGTCGTCATCGGCACGGTGCAGGGGGACGTGCATGACATCGGCAAGAATCTGGTCGTCGCCACCCTGGAAGGGGCCGGCTATCGGGTGGTAGACATCGGCGTGGATGCCTCGCCCAGCAAGTACGTCGAGGCGGTGCGCGCCGAGGATCCGGCCGTGGTCGGGTTTTCGGCCCTGCTCAGTACGACGATGGTGTACATTCCCACGACCATCAAAGCGCTTGAGGAGGCGGGGCTGCGCGCGGGGCGCATCCTGGCCGTCGGCGGCGCCCCGGTGACGCAGCGCAACGCCGACGAGTGGGGCGTCGAGGCCTATGCGGCGGATGCGGGCACGGCTGTCAGGGTCATCGAGCAGGCGCTGGCCCGCCGGCGCGCTGCGCGAGAGGAGGCTCCCCAATGAAACTCGCACCTTACGTCGGTGAACCAGATGTCGCGCGCCTGATCGCCCAGATTCGGGGCCAGAAGGTGGACCGCGTCCCGAATCTCGAGAACCTAGTTGACGATTCGCACGTGGAGAAGATCCTGGGGCGCTATGCCGGCAACACGCTGGCCTTCGGCGGCGATCCGGCCAAGGGCGCGTCGGAGGCGACCGGCCGTCCCATGTATGCCACAGATTTCGTGGAGTTCAACCGGGCCACCGGCCAGGATGCCTTGGTCATCGAAGCTATCTGGACACCGTTCAAGAAGCGCACGCCCGACGGCCGGGTGGTGCAGATCACCGACCGCTGCATCCGGACGCGCTCCGATTGGGAGCAGGTCATCCGACCGGGCGAAGCCGACATTGCCGACAAGATGCAGTACGTGCGCGAGTACAAGGAAGCCGTCAAGGGCACGCGCCAGGGCGTGGTCATGCTCTTCGGCTCCTTCATGCAAACCCTCTACGAGTTCGTCGTCGGTCTGACCGATTTCATGATGCTCTGCATCGAGGATCAGGCGTTTGTCGAGGAGATGTTCGACGTCAGCGCCGCGTATCTGGAGAAACTCGTCGAAGCCGCGGTGGATGAAGGCATTGACGTACTCTATTTTGCCGATGACTTCGCCTGGAAGCAGGGCCTCTTCCTGCCACCCAAGCTCTTCAAAGAGATCTGGTTCCCGCGCGCCGAACGCATCCTGGCCCCCGCGCTGCGCGCCGGGCTGCCGATCATATTTCACAGCGACGGCAAGATTGACGCGGCCGTGGAGTGGCTGATTGACCTGGGCGTCAACTGCATCAACCCCATGGATCCCTACGGCGTGGATTACCGAGATTATAAGCAGCGATACGGCGACCGGCTGTGTCTGTGGGGCAACGTTGACATCGAGTTTCCACTGGCCCACGGCACGCCCGAGGATGTGGAGAAGGATGTCATCGCCCACATGGAGGTGTTGAAGCGGGGCGGGCGATGGATTGCGGGTTCCAGCCACAGCATCACCAACTTCGTCCCGCACGAGAACTACGTCACCATGCTGAACGCCGTCCACAAGTACGGCGTGTACTGATGTCGGGTTATTTGTGAGGAGAAAACGCCAGATCATGAGCAATCCAGAACCAGCACTCTCACTCCAAGATCGCATCGAA
>CAZYHE010000561.1:0-3598 GCA_964647225.1 uncultured Anaerolineales bacterium | reverse complement strand
TGATGGTCGGCCGCACGCCGGAGTATCTCGGCAAGAAAATCGAGGCCTATGAGATGAAGATGGCCGCGCTCATCCTCCTGATCCCGATCCTGGCGGCGAAGATCGGCACGGCGGTGGCCGTGCTGGCGCCTGGCGGCATCGCGACCATCTTCAACCCTGGGGCGCATGGCTTCAGCGAGATGCTCTACGCCTTTTCGTCGGCGGCCGGCAACAACGGGAGCGCCTTTGCAGGTTTGGGAGCGAACACGCTTTTCTACAACACGGCGCTCGGCATCGTCATGCTGATCTCGCGCTACTGGCTGGCGATCCCGGCGCTGGCGATTGCCGGTTCGCTCGTGACCAAGAAGAAGATTCCCGCCGGCGCGGGGACGTTGCCCACGCACACGCCGCTCTTCATCGCGTGGCTGATCGGCGTCATCGTGATCGTCGGCGCGCTCAGCTTCATCCCGGCGCTGGGATTGGGGCCGATCGTCGAACATCTGATGGTGTTTGGTCGCTAGAAGATAGGTATTGCAATGACTACGCAACTCAAGAAACAGACCTCCATGCGGCGTGAACTGTACCAACGCGCCCTCCTGGAATCGTTTACCAAACTGGATCCCCGCCGGATGGCGCGCAATCCCGTGATGTTCGTGGTGGAAGTGGGCAGCGTGCTTACCACGCTCCTGTGGATACAGGCGCTGTTCGGTCGCGGCGAAGCGCCCGCAGCCTTCATCGGCGCGGTGACCATCTGGCTGTGGTTCACCGTGCTGTTCGCCAACTTCGCCGAGGCCGTGGCCGAGGGGCGTGGCAAGGCTCAAGCCGAAGCGCTCCGCCGCACCCGACACCAAACCCAGGCGAAGCGATTGGCGCAGTCGGCCGAGGCGCTCTTGCGCGGGCACGGAAACGGGACAGACGAGCCGATGGCGGAGCGTGCTTCTTTCAAGCACGAAACGATCTCGTCTGCCGCGCTGTGCCGCGGCGACGTCGTCCTGGTCGAGGCCGGCGACACCATCCCCGCCGACGGCGAGGTGCTCATCGGCATCGCGTCGGTGGACGAGAGCGCCATCACCGGCGAGAGCGCGCCGGTGATCCGCGAGGCCGGCGGCGACCGCAGCGCGGTCACGGGCGGGACGCGCCTGCTCTCAGACTGGCTCCTGGTGCGCGTCAGCGCTGACCCCGGCGAGGGCTTCCTCGACCGCATGATCAGCCTGGTGGAGGGCGCCAAACGCCAGAAGACGCCGAACGAAATCGCCCTGAACATCCTGCTGGCCGGTTTCACCATCATCTTTCTGGTCGTCTGCGCGACCCTGCTGCCCTATTCGGTCTACAGTGTCGCGGCGGCCGGTCAGGGTACGCCGGTTACGCTGACCGTGCTCATCGCCCTGTTGGTCTGCCTGATCCCGACGACGATCGGCGGCCTGCTCTCGGCCATTGGCATCGCCGGCATGGACCGCCTGATCCAGCGCAACGTGATTGCCACGTCGGGCCGCGCCGTGGAAGCCGCCGGCGACGTGGACGTGCTGTTGTTGGACAAGACCGGCACGATTACGCTCGGCAACCGCCAGGCGGTGGCGTTCATCCCGGTGAACCACACCGACCCACACGCCCTCGCCGAAGCCGCGCAGCTTGCTTCGCTGGCTGACGAGACGCCAGAAGGCCGCAGCATCGTTGTGCTGGCGAAGGAACAGTACGGCCTGCGCGGCCGGACCGTCGGCGCGGGGCCAGAGGCGCCAGAAGGCGCACACTTCATCCCATTTACGGCGCAGACGCGCATGAGCGGTGTGGATCTGGATGGGACACACATCCGCAAGGGCGCGCCCGACACGATGCTGGCATATATCCAGGTTTTCAATCGAACAGCGCCGCCCGACCTGAGATCGGCCGTGGACGAGATTGCGCGCACCGGCGGCACGCCGCTTGTGGTGGCCCGCAACGGTGAGGCGTTGGGGGTCATCCACCTGAAGGACATCGTCAAGGGCGGCATGAAGGAACGCTTCGCACAACTGCGGCGGATCGGCATCAAGACGGTGATGATCACCGGCGACAACCCGTTGACGGCCGCCGCCATCGCTGCGGAAGCTGGCGTGGATGATTTTCTGGCCCAAGCCACGCCCGAAGCAAAACTCAAGCTGATCCGCGAGTACCAGGCCGGCGGCCGGCTGGTGGCGATGACGGGCGACGGCACGAACGACGCGCCCGCGCTGGCCCAGGCCGACGTGGCGGTAGCGATGAACACCGGCACGCAGCCGGCGCGCGAGGCCGCCAACATGATTGACCTGGACAGCAACCCGACCAAGCTGATCGAAATCGTCGAGATCGGCAAGCAGTTGCTGATGACGCGCGGGGCGCTGACGACGTTCAGCATCGCCAACGACGTCGCCAAGTACTTCGCCATCATCCCGGCCGCGTTCGCTTCGACTTACCCGGCGTTGACCAGCCTCAACTTCATGCGCCTGACCTCACCGAGCAGCGCCATCCTGTCAGCGGTGATCTTCAACGCGCTGATCATCGTCGCGCTGATCCCGCTGGCGCTGCGCGGCGTGGCCTATCGGCCGGTGCCGGCCGCGCGATTGCTGCGCGACAACCTGCTGATCTACGGCGTGGGCGGGCTGATCGCGCCGTTCGTCGGCATCAAGCTGATTGACATGCTTCTGACATTTCTGAAGCTGGCATAGGAGGTGATATCCATGAGTAAACTACGACTCTCGGAATGGTGGGGACTCTATGCGCTCCTGCCGTTGATGGTTGCGCTGATGGTGGTTGACGACGACGCTGCCATGTCGCAGACGTGGCACCTCATCCTGTTGGCGGGGATTGCGGTCGCCATCTGCGCACTGGCGCTCGCGTGGGTTGACAGACACCCGCGTCTGGTCGAGCGGGGCGGCGCGGGCCGCCCTTCGGTCGCAGACAGCGGCGATGTCGCGCCGGCGATGCGTATAACGCGACGCCTCCATGTGGCGAGTGAGGGTGAATGCCAGTTTGCGCCCATCCAGCATAACGGAATGGACGATTAGGGACAAGAAAATGACAAAGACACTGATCAGGCCGGCAGTCGTGCTGTTGGCCTTGTGTACCCTGCTGACCGGCATTGCCTACCCGCTGGCCGTGACCGGCCTGGCCCAGGCGGTATTCCCGATGCAGGCTAACGGCAGCCTCATGGGGCAAGATGGCCGGATCGTCGGCTCGGCGCTGATCGGGCAGCCGTTCGATGATCCCAGGTACTTCTGGGGCCGCCCGTCGGCCACGGCGCCGTTCCCCTACAATGCCGCGGCGTCGTCCGGCTCCAACCTTGGGCCGAGCAACCCGGCGCTGATCGAGGCCGTGCAGGCGCGGATCACCGCGCTGCGTGCGGCAGACCCAGGCAATGACGCGCCGGTTCCGGTTGACCTGGTGACCGCCTCGGGCAGTGGGCTCGATCCGCACATCAGCGTAGCAGCGGCGCTCTACCAGGCGCCACGCGTGGCACGGGTGCGCGGCCTGGACGAGGCCGCGTTGCAGTTGCTCGTCCTCAGTCAGATCGAGGGCCGGCAATTCGGCTTGCTGGGTGAGCCACGCGTCAACGTGCTGAAGTTGAATCTGGCGCTGGATGGGGTAGAATAGACAGGAGTCAGGAGTC
>CAZYHE010000560.1:0-3601 GCA_964647225.1 uncultured Anaerolineales bacterium | reverse complement strand
TCCGGCGCCAACAACCGCCAGATCGCCGGCCAGCTCTTCCTGGCCGAGGGCACGGTCAAGAACTACATCTCGACCATCCTGGACAAACTGGGCGTGCAAGATCGCACCCAGGCCGCCTTGCGCGCCCGCGAGCTGGGGCTGTTGAAACCTGGATAATGGAGCAAACTGACAGGTTTCTGAGAGGTGATCGTCACCCGCGACCTGAGCCGGCGTGGCATAATCGGGCAAGCGTCGAAACGTGCCTGGCACTTGCCTGGAAAACAGTGGGGCAACATGAGCCTTGGAAAGTGCCAGGCACGTAAAATCCAAGAGAATCCATCAGGAGGTGCTTCCATGAAGACGTTGTTCATCGTCGGGCTATTGGTCTTGACCCTCGTCATGTTAGCTGGCTGTGTGGCCGGCCCCAACGCCAGCGTCAATACCCCGAACGAAGCGGGCCAGGTCGCCGGCTTTTGGCAGGGCCTTTGGCACGGGATCATCGCGCCGGTGACGTTCGTCATCTCGCTCTTCTCGGACAAAGTGCATGTTTTCGAGACGCACAACAACGGGAACTGGTACGTTTTCGGTTTCCTGCTGGGGTTGACGGCGATCTGGGGCGGCGGGGGGCGGGCGTCCTCGCGGCGACGTTGAGCCGCGTGAAACGACATCCGCAGACGGCTGAAGGCCACCAACAGGAATTGAATACCCGTTGGGCCGCACACTGGGCCAACCCGGCGACACGGCCGGCCAGATGGCTGTGCTGCGGGCCACGCTGGCTGCCCTGGCGTCTGTCCAGACACCGGGCGGCATCGTCCATCTGCCGTTCGAATGGCCGGAGCCGCCCAAGCAGGTGCGCAACCACCCGCCGGAGGACCCGCCCATCGCCCGCTACCTGGCGCGCAACCCGTGGTTCTTGCCCAGGCTATTGTCGCGAAATGTGCCGGGGTGAGCCTGGCATTAGTTCTGCGGACGAATCTACCCAACGGGAGAGGCGAACAACATGAAGGCCATCGTTGTGTATGAATCGCACTGGGGCAACACCGCCGCGATCGCGCGCGCCATCGCGGAAGGGATCGGGCCGGAGGCGCGGGCGCTGTCCACCGCGGAGGCCACCGGTGAGGTGATTGCGGGCGCCGATCTCATCGTGGCCGGCGCGCCGCAGATGGGGTTCAGCCTGCCCACTGAGGGCATGCTCAAGGGTATCGCCGCAAACCCTGGCAAGGCTCCGGCGCTGCCCGATCTTTCGCATCCAGCCATGCGTTCATGGCTCGACGCGCTGCCCAAGGGAAGCTGTCGCGCGGCCGCTTTCGAGACGGCCGGCTGGTGGTCGCCGGGCAGCGCTACCAAGACCATCCTGCGCGCGTTGGCTGCCGCGGGCTATCGGCCAGTCGCCAAGGCCCGACGGTTCAGCGTGCATGGGATGTACGGCCCGCTGCGCGACGGCGAGCTGGAAAAGGCGAAAGCCTGGGGCGCAGAGCTGCGCCGGCAACAAGCTGAGGAGGGGATCCGCTGATGTCCGCTTCGATTCTCGTCGCTTATGCCACGAAGTACGGCTCGACGCAGGAAGTCGCCGAAACGGTCGCGGCGACGCTGCGCGAGGCCGAGTTGTCCGTCTCGTGTGGGCCCGCACGCCAGGTGCGCGACCTCGCAGGCTACGACGCGGTCGTGCTGGGGGCGCCGCTCTATATGTTCCGCTGGCACAAGGACGCCAAGAGCTTCCTCTCGCGGCATCGGCAGGCCCTCATGGCGCGGCCGGTGGCGGTCTTCGCGATGGGGCCGCTGAAAGATGAAGCGAAGGATTGGCAGGATGTGCGCGCCCAGCTCGACAAGGAGCTGGCGAAATTCCCCTGGCTGGCGCCGGTCGCAGCAGAGGTCTTCGGCGGCAAGCACGACCCGGCAAAGCTGAGCTTCCCTTACAACCTGATCCCAGCCCTCAAACAGCTGCCGGCCAGCGATATCCGCGATTGGCCGGCGATCCGTGCCTGGGCGAGCGGCCTGGCCGCGCAGCTTCAGCCCCCGCGCTGAGAGACCCAGAATGCAAACCGATCCATCCCGCACCTTGAGCGTCCTGCGCAGAGCGATCTTCCTCGTCTCGCTGCCGTTCTTCATCCTCGGGCTGATGCTGCCCGTGTACGGCAAGCAGATCGGTGCGAGCGTGGTGGAGATCGGGCTTTTCTTCTCAGCGTTCTCGCTGGTGACGGTGCTGCTGCGGCCGCTGGTGGGCTGGGGGCTGGATCGTTTCGGCCGCCGCGGCTTCTTCGTCGCCGGGCTGGGCGGCTATGCGGTCGCCATGCTCGGCTTCGCCTTCATTGACCAGGTGTGGGGCATCGTGGTCGCGCGTGTCATCCAGGGGATCGCGTCGTCGCTGCTGTGGCTGTCGGCCAGCGCCATGACCGCAGACACGGCCAGCGAGCACGGCCGCGGCAGCGCTTTCGGCGGGATCGCCCAGGCCAGCAGCCAGGGTTCCATCGTCGGAACCTTCCTGGGCTTCACCCTGCTGAATACGCCCTTGCGGGTCAGCATCCAGGGGCAGGTCACGCAGATCAACAGTTGGGCGGCGCTCTTTATCGTTTACGGCGCGATCAACTTGATCGCGCTATTCCTGACGCTGCGCGGCTTGCCGGAGACCCGCCCGGTTGCCAGCGACGGGGTGCCAACCGCGATCCACTGGTCGCAGACGTGGGTGCTCCTGCTGCTGGTGACGTTGGTGACCGGCGCGTCGGCGGCGATGGTTTCGCCCATCCTGATCATCTTCTTGCAGGAGAAGCTGGGGGTCGGCGTAGAGACCCTGTCGTGGGCCTTCCTGCCCACCGGGCTGGTGTGGGCGCTGCTGCCCGCGCGGCTTGGCCGGCTGGCCGACCGTTTCGGCCGCAAGCCGCTGATGCTGCTGGGCCTGGCCGCGGCTGCGATCAGCTCGTTCGTCATCCCCGCGTTGGGCAGCATTGTCGCCCTGGCGATCTTGTGGGCGCTGCAGGCGGCCTGCTACGCGGCGGGCGATCCGGCCGAGCAGGCGTTGGTCGCCGACCTGACCGGCCGGCAGCAGCGCGGGCGCGCCTACGGGCTGTACTTGATGTGCGCCGACTTGGGCGCGACCATCGGCCCGCTGGGTGGCGCGTGGCTGTATCAAACCTACGGCGCGGCCGCGCCGTTCTACGCCAACGGCATCATCTTGGCGCTGTGCGCGCTGGCGCTGTTGGCCTTCCTGCGGCCGCCGGCCGACCAACACGTGCCATGAACTGCTGGAGAATCGCATGGACATCGTAGTCAGATTCGTGATACCCGGGATTCTCTTCCTCCTGACGCTGGGCTTCGGCTTCTGGCTGAGCCATGCCGGCAAGCCGCTGAACGTCGTCCTCTTCAACGTCCACAAGCTGATCGCCCTGGCTGCGGTCGTGCTTGCGGTGATACAGACTCGCAATGTGCTCAAGGACGGGGAGGTCCAGTTCGTCCTGATCGCGCTGATCGCCCTGACCGGGCTGACCGTTGTAGCGCTGTTCGCGACCGGCGCGCTGATGAGCGTGAACAAACCGGCCTACAGCACACTGCTGACGATCCATAAGATCGCGTCGCCGCTGGCGGTCATCGCCGCGATCGGGGCGCTCTACCTGCTCGGCGGGAGGGC
>CAZYHE010000559.1:0-3603 GCA_964647225.1 uncultured Anaerolineales bacterium | reverse complement strand
GCAGACGGTCAACCGATATGTATCAATGCACATGTGACGCAAGATGACATCTTGCACCCTGTCCCGCCGGCGGCCGCCCCGGCGCTTGTCGTGGACAGCCGGCTGGCTGGCCCGTTGGCGCTGGTCGGGACGGGGATCATCGCCAACGTCGAGACGAACGAACCGTTGACCCTGACCGCCGGCCTGGTTTTGCACCAGTTGCCGGTGGCGGGCGGCTATGTCAGCCGGCTCTATGGCCTGCACGATGACCCGAAACGGTCGCTCGCTGATCCCGAGGCGACCTTCCTGAACCGGCCGTGGGCCGCGTGGCTGGCCGGTGACGCGGAGCTATCTGCCGCCCTCTGGCCCGATCCTGCCGCGGCCGAGCGGACGCTTTGGAACGCCCGGCTCTACCCGGTGTGCGCCGAGCGTGAGCGCAGTCTGGCATTGGCGTTGCCGCTCCAGGATCGCGCGGCCGCGCCCGCGGGGTGGCGCGCGGCTTGGCTGGCCGCCCCGCGCCTTTCGCTGGCCGAGAGCTTCCGGCAGGCCGACGGGGAACGCATCCTGGCCGAAACCGCCGCCATCGAGGATCTCGTGGCGGCCCAGCGTTTCAGCGCGGCCGTCCGTGCCGAACAGCCGGCCAGCCAGGCCCGGGCGCGGCTCGGCACGCTCCCCGATGCCGTGGCGCGGCGGGCGAACCAGGCGGGCCAGGAGTTGGCCGGCGCCGATCCGATCCTGCAACTGCGCGGCTTCTCGGCTGTGGCGGTGGCGACCGGCGATCCGGGATGGGAGGATCGTGCGTTTGCGACCCTGGCTGAGTTGGTGGCGGGCGCGACGCTGCGGTTGGCCGGGGCCGGTGCGCGGGCGACAGACTCGCGCTCCTCGTTCACCCCGCCCCCCGTGCGCGCCCACGCCGCGGCGCGGATTGATTTCGGCGGCGGCTGGACCGACACGCCCCCCTACAGCATCGAGCGCGGGGGCACGGTGCTCAACGCCGCCGTCACCCTGCGCGGCCGGCATCCGATCCTGGCCGAAGCCGCCACCCTGGCCGAACCGGCGCTGATCCTGGACAGCCGTGACATCGAGGCCACGATCGCACCCGCCACGGTGGGCGAAGTGCTGGCCTACGCCAACCCGGCCGACCCGTTCGCCCTGCTGAAGGCGGCGCTCGTGCTGCGCGGCGTGGTTTCCGCGGCCGATGACCCGGCCAGGCCGTTGCGCGATCTCTTCGGCGGGATCGGCGCCGGGCTTCGGCTCAGCACGCAAACCTTCATCCCGCGCGGTTCCGGGCTGGGCACCTCCTCCATCATGGCCGGCGCGGTGCTGGCGGCGCTGGCGCATTGGCGGGGCGACGATCTCCCCGAGGCGCGGCTGTTCGATGAGGTGTTGTGCCTGGAGCAGATGCTCACGACCGGCGGCGGCTGGCAGGATCAGGTCGGCGGGCTGACCGGCGGCGTCAAGCTCGTCACCAGCGGGCCGGGGCTGCCGCAGGCGATTCGCGTGGCGCCGGTCGCGCTTTCGCCGCGCACGTCCGCGGAATTGGGCGCGCGTCTGCTGTTGGTGTATACTGGGCAGCAGCGGCTGGCTAAAAACCTGCTGCGCAACGTCATGATCCGGTGGATGCTTCGTGATCCAGAGATGGTCTGGATCCAGGCGGAGATCGCCCGGCTGGCGTTGGCGATGCGGGATGCGCTGCTGGCCGATGACCTGGATACCTTCGGCGCCCTGTTGAGCGAGCATTGGACGCTCAACAAGCGGATGGATCCGGGCTGCACGAATCCGTTCATTGATAGCCTGTTCGAAGTTCTGACGCCCTACATCAACGGCGGCAAGCTGGCCGGCGCGGGCGGCGGCGGCTACGCGATGGTCATCGCCCGGTCGGCGCAGGCCGCAGCGGCGCTGGCGGAGACGCTGGCGGTCCGCTATCCTGGCACGCCGGTGGGGATCTGGCCGTGCGGGGTGCCAGAAGATGGGCTGCAAATTCAGAGTCATAAGGGGAGGGAGTTGTGAAGCGAGCGCTTGTATGCGGCGCCGGCGGTTTCATCGCTGGGCATTTGGTGGAACGGCTGAAGCACGAAGGCTATTGGGTGCGCGGGGCAGATATCAAGGCGCACGAGTATCGGGCGACGGCTGCGGACGAGTTCATGCGGCTCGACCTGCGCGACCCGGCGAATTGTCGGCAGGCGCTGACCTTGGGTCAGGGCGAAACCTTCGATGAGGTGTATCAGCTTGCCGCCGATATGGGCGGGATGGGGTTCATCCACTCGGCCGAATGCGAGATCATGCACAACAGTATCCTGGTCAATGTGCATATGACGCACCTGGCTGCCGAATTAGGTGTGCCGCGTTACTTCTTTTCCTCCTCGGTTTGTGTATACCCGGACATGAAACCGGGCGACCCGGAGATGACCGAAGCGCAGGCCGTCCCGGCGCACCCCGACAACGAGTACGGCTGGGAAAAGCTCTACTCGGAGCGGATGGCGCAAGCCTATGGCCGGCGCTACCCGATGACGGTGCGCATTGCCCGCTTCCAGAACTGCTACGGCCCCTTTGGCACGTGGACCGGTGGCCGCGAAAAGGCCCCCGCCGCGATCTGCCGCAAGGTGGCCGAGGTCGCAGAGGGCGGGACGATCCCGGTGTGGGGCGATGGCACGGCGGTGCGGTCGTACACCTATGTGGATGACATGGTGGATGGCATCTACCGGCTCATGCATTCGGATCTGGAAGGGCCGGCGAACATCGGCAACCCGGAGTATGTCACGGTCAAAGAGCTGGTGGACATGGTCGCGGCCGTTTCGGGTAAGCGCTTCAACGTCGAGTGGGTGAAGGGGCCGGTGGGCGTGCAATCTCGCAACTTCAGCAACGAGCGCATCTATTCGACCGGCTGGCGCGCGCACATCTCCACGCTGGAAGGGATCAAGCGCAGCTATCCGTGGATCGCCCAGCAGGTGCAGGCCGCGCGGGCCGCCAAAAAAGCGTGACGATGGGGTGTCAATGGTGACGCCCGATAGTTTTTTGCAATTCAAGTTTTACGTATCCGCCAAGCGTGCGTGTGTCGTAGCGGTTCGCTCCCACGCAGCCCATAAGTTGTTTGATCCATTCATCACACCTCCAGTTTAAACCGGAGGTGCGGCGGCGCTTGCCCGGCGCACGCCGCATATCGGCCATCCATGCGATCCGGTTTAGACCGGATGCACTCCATCCGCTCTTTGAAAGGTTCAGTGCCGGCAATGAAAGACCAACTCCTCTCCAGAATAAATGATCGTTCGGCCGTTGTGGCGGTGATTGGCCTGGGCTACGTGGGCCTGCCGCTGGCGGTTGCCTTCGCCGAGAAGGGCTTTCCGGTCGTCGGCATTGACGTGGATGGCCGCAAGGTGGAGTCGCTGCGACGCAGCGAGTCGTATGTGCAGGATATCCCGTCGGCGCGGCTGGCAGGAGTCACGGGACAGGAGTCAGGAGTCAGGGGACAGGAGTCAGGAGTCAGGGGACAGGAGTCAGGAGTCAGGGGACAGGGGTCAGGCGACAGGGGACAGGAGACAGAGGGGAAGAGCTCCACCCCATCACCGTGTCACCCCGTCACCGTGTCACCAGGTCACCTGGTTGCCACGACCGACTTCAGCATCC
>CAZYHE010000558.1:0-3605 GCA_964647225.1 uncultured Anaerolineales bacterium | reverse complement strand
GCCACGGTCCCGGAAGCCTTCAGCCGCGCCCTGAACACCTTCAAACGCCACGGTTTCATCAGCGCCTCGCGCGCCGAAATCACCCTCCACGACCCGGATGCCCTCGCCAGCCTGGCTGCGCAGTCTCCCAGGGCGCAATTCCCGCCCCCAGTGTGACAAAAGTCTTTGACTTTTAGGGGCCATCGGGTGCATGATGGTTGCGTTCGAGAAGTCCAGCCAGTGCGTATCCTGGTGACGAAAGGCGCAACCATGCTTAGCCACTATTGTCCAGGCTCGTTCAGCCTGCGCAACAACATCACACTTGATATCAAGGCTTGCCCGCAGTGCGGCGCGGATGTCGAATTGTTTTCGATTGATAAAAAGGCCGCGTGCGAACGGTGCGGCTTCGTCGTCTACAACAACCTGCAGGCCTGCATTGATTGGTGCCGGTATGCGGAACAGTGCTTCGGCGTCGAGCAATTCAACAAACTCAAACAACGACAGTGAGGGGAGATCGGCTTCATGGCGAAGGTCAAACGACAGATTATCACGATTGATGAGGAGAAGTGCGACGGGTGCGGCGCCTGTGTGCCCTCGTGCGCCGAGGGCGCGCTGCGTGTGGTGGACGGCAAAGCCCGGTTGATGAAAGAGAGCTTCTGCGATGGCCTGGGCGCGTGCCTGGGCGAATGTCCCCAGGACGCGCTGCACGTGATCGAGACGGAGGTCGAGGCTTACGACGAGCCCGCCGTGCTGGGCTATCTGCAACAGACCGCGCCGCACATGGTCGAGAAACACGTGGCCCACCTGCGCCAGCACGGCATGACGTCTTCGTACAACATGGCGCCGGCCGACGGTTTAAACCGTCTGGCCGCGTGCCCCTCGGTGCGCACGGCAGACGGTCTAGACCGTCGGGATGAAGGCCGGCCCGCGGCGGATGGCGGGCGGGGCGCGCCCATCGCGCTTTTCGGCATGGACGCTGCGCCGGTCGCCCCGGCACGGCAGCCCTCCGAACTGCGGCAATGGCCCGTGCAACTGCACCTGGTGCCGATCCAGGCGCCCTTCTTCGACGGCGCCGACCTGGCGTTGATCGCCGATTGTGTGCCGTTCGCCGCGCCGAACACCCACGCGGATTTCATCAAGGATCACGCGATCGCCGTCGGCTGTCCCAAGCTGGATGATGGCCGGGCCTACATCGCCAAACTGGCGCAAATCCTGCGCAACAACGAGATTCGCAGCCTCACCGTGGTGCGCATGGAAGTGCCCTGCTGCGGCGGTCTGGAATACATCGCGCAGCAAGCGCTGCTTCAGAGCGGCAAGGATGTGCCGGTGGAGAGCGTCGTGGTGAATATCCGGTCGTAGCGATCTTGGGGCGCCAGAATCGGATCGCCCACTCGCAAGTGGGCGATTTTCTTTAAGCCGCCGCGTGACAAAAGTCAATGACTTGGAGAGTACTTCGTGGTATTTATAATGATGTTATCCTGCTGAACGGAACCGTCATGAATCCCATCATCCAACGTTTCAACTATCTCTTTCGCTCTACCAAAGGGCTGATCCTGGTCGCCATCGCCCTCATCTCCCTGGTCACGGCGATCTGGGGGATGCTCTCCGGCCCGCTGAAGGAGTGGGGCATCAGCGATGTGGCGGTGCAGCTCTATGGCATGAAGCTGGTCGAGGCCGAGCGCGAGGGCCGCATCATCATGCTCTACCACACCCTCGCGATGGCCGTCGTCGCCATCGAGACCTATCTGATTACCGCGTTCGCGCCGATGAAGAAGGAACAGCAGGCGACCATCAACGCGACGATCACGGTCGGCTACATCGTTTCGTTGATCTTCGGGCTGGCGTTCGGCTATTTCGGTCACAACTTCGTCTTCCACGGCCTCTTCATCTTCGGGCAATCGCTCGTCTTTTTTGCCGGTGTGATGCTGACCGTGGCGCTGTGGCCGTGGCGGAAGGAATACCGCGTCATCGAAGCGGCCTACGCACGGACCAAGAGCGGCGTAAGCGTCGAGCGCATCGCCCTTTTCGTCATGGCTGCGGCGACGCTCGGTTCCGCGCTCTTCGGCGCAGTGCCGGCCTCGCTGTTCGGCAACCAGTTCGAGGTCTTCCTGGCCGAAGATATCATCCGCATCCCGGCCAAGACCGACCTGCAACTGGCGATCATCGGCCACCTGCACATCATGCTCACGCTGATCGCCGTCGCCCTGACGCTGATCCTGAGCCGCTGGTTCGACTTCAAGGGCAAGCTGCATCAATGGGCCATGCCGCTGATGATCGCCGGCACCCTCATCATCACTGCCGGCGTCTGGGCCATCCTGGTCGTCCGGCCGATCGCGCACATGATCATCAACGTCGGCTCTTTCCCGGTGCTGATCGCCTCGTGGTTGCTGGTCTATTTCGGTTGGCGCAAAACCATCCGCGAGCGATTGGCGGCGCAGAAGATCCCACAGCCGCGGCTGGGGCAGAAACTCGCGGCGCTGCTGCACGACCCGCTCCGGTTTGGCATGTTGTGGCAGATGGTCTACATGAACTTCGTCGTGACTGCCATCGGCATCTTCATGGCCGTCCGGCTGAAGGTGATCCGCCTCTGGCCGCTGCGCGAGGAGCAGATCGCGCTCACCGGCCATTGGCACATCCTGGCCGGGATCATCGCGACGATCATTCTGCTGCTCTACGCCGACATGTCCGGGCTGAAAGGCAAGGCGCGGCAGTGGTTCGGCTGGATCGTGCTCATCGCCTCGGACACCGCCTTCGCCGCGGTCTCGCTGTTCGAGACCAAACGCCTGTTTGTCAGCGAGGCGGGGCAGGGGCCGCTGGTGGATATCACCATGCTGATCGCCGACGCGGGGCTGGCGCTCACCCTCACCGTGCTGGCCGCGCTGATGGTTTGGCGGCTGGTGGATCTCTTCCGGCGCAATGGCCGCTGGAACAAGGAGGCGGCGGAATGAAGGCTGAAGCACCTTGTTTCCTTGTTTCCTTGTCTACTGCCCTGCTCCTGGTGCTCTCCCTCCTCCTCACCGCCTGCGCGGCCCCGGTGACGACACCGGCGCTGGCGCAGGTCGAGACTGGGGTGGATTCTGAAGCCTGGGCGCAGGTTCCCGCGGGCGAGTTCGTCCTGGGACAGCATGAAGACAAGGGGATGATCGAGCGGCCCTACGAGATTATGATCACAAACGTGACCAACGCCCAATATGCCCGCTATCTCAACGCGGCGCTGGCGAAGGGGACGGTCAAGATCGCGGGCGATCAGGTCGTGGGCTATTATCCCGGCGATCTGTTCCACGGGGAAAAGCACGAGAAGGAAATCAAGGCCGGCGACTGGCTGCACGTGCCGCTGGCCGATCCCAGCCTGCGTTTAACGTTTGACGGAAAGGCGTTTGGCGTCAGGCCCGGCTACGAAAACCACCCGATGACCCTGGTCACCTGGTTCGGCGCGCAGGCATACTGCGAGTTTTACGGCGGACGGCTGCCGTCGGAGCTGGAGTGGGAAAAGGCCGCCCGCGGGACCGACAACCGGCCGTTCCCCTGGGGCCACGAGATCACGCTGAACCGGGCCAACGCCTACGCCAGCCGCGACCCGTTCGAGCGGCTCGCCGGCAAACAGGGTGACACGACGCCGGTCGGGT
>CAZYHE010000557.1:1941-3610 GCA_964647225.1 uncultured Anaerolineales bacterium | reverse complement strand
GACCTCACGGACCCGAACCGTGCGCGCTAGCCGAGCTGCGCTACTCCCCGAAGCTGTTTTGCATTATAATAGGGTTCGTGCGAAACGCCAAATTTGGGAGGAATGCGTCATGAGCCTACAAATCGGCATCGTCGGCCTGCCCAATGTGGGCAAGTCTACTCTCTTCAACGCGCTGACGCTGGCCGGCGCGGCGACTGCGCCGTATCCGTTCACGACCATCGAGCCGAACGTGGGCATCGCCGCGGTGCCCGATGCGCGGCTGGATGCGCTGGCCGCCCTGGTCAAGCCCGAAAAGGTGACGCCCGCGGCGGTCGAGTTCGTGGATATCGCGGGGCTGGTGAAAGGGGCCAGCCAGGGCGCCGGGCTGGGCAATCAGTTTCTCGGCCACATCCGTAACGTGGATGCTGTGGCGTTGGTGCTGCGCGCGTTCGAGGACCCGGATATTGCCACCGCGGGCGAGACGGTAGCCCCTCTGGCTGACTTGGAAACCCTCGACCTGGAGCTGATCCTGGCCGATCTCAGCACGACCGACCGGCGCATCGAGAAGGTGCAGGGGCAGGCCAAGGCCCATCCCCGCGACTTCGCCGACCAGTTGCACTGGCTGGCCGGCCTGCGCAACCACCTGGATGCGGGCCAACCGGCCGCGGCGTTTGCCGAGCCGGCCCATCATCCCGACTGGACGGCGGACTTCAACTTGCTGACCGCCAAACCCCGGCTGTACGTCATCAATGTAGCGGAGGACGCGCTGCCCGATGGCGGGCCGCTGGCCGCGTCGCTGTGGGCGCGGGCGCGGCGGGAAGGCGTCCCCTGCCTGGCGCTCTGCGCGGCGTGCGAGGCCGAGCTGGCGACCTGGCAGGCCGCCGAGGCGACCGCCTATCGCGCCGACCTGGGCCTGACCGAGCCGGGTCTGCACCAGTTGATCCGCGCCAGCTATCGCCTGCTCGACCTGATCACCTTCTTCACCATCACCGGCGGCAAAGAGACGCGCGCTTGGACGTTGAAGGCGCACTCGACGGCCTACGCGGCAGCCGGCCTGATCCACGGCGACATCCAGCGCGGCTTCATCCGGGCCGAGGTCGTCCCGCAGGGCGCGCTGGTCGCGGCCGGCGGCATGGCCGGCGCGCGCGCCGGCGGTCACGTGCGCCTGGAAGGCCGCGAGTATATCGTCCAGGATGGCGATGTGATCCATTTTCGGTTCAATGTGTGATTTGCCATAATGCCCGGTCTATGGTATAACATCGTTACCGCGCGAGGGCACATAGCCCTCGTTCTTTTCGCCCCCGGCATGGCGCACCTTGCGGCATGTACCGGCGGCAAACCCGCCCCCAGTGGGGGTGGGTTATTTCCGAGGAAAGGAGGTATCGGCGCGGTATGCCTGAGAATACGCACGACTACGAGTTAATGGCTATTTTCGTCCCCCAGTTGGACGAGCAGGGGATCGCGGCCGCGATCGAGCGTTACACCAACTGGATCGTGGCTGCTGGCGGCGCAGTTGGCAGCGCCAACGTTTGGGGCCGGCGAGCTTTGGCGTACGCCATCAAGAAGCAAACTGAAGGCGTTTACGTCCTGTTCAATTTCCAGTTGCCCCCGACCAAGAGTCGCGATCTCGAACGCAACCTGCGGATTGACGAACAAGTCATTCGCCACCTGCTCTTGCTCCCGGCTGCGG
>CAZYHE010000557.1:0-1841 GCA_964647225.1 uncultured Anaerolineales bacterium | reverse complement strand
GCTGTAGCATAGGGCCTTGTGCCCGTCAAACGCCCGCAAGGGGCTATGCTACGCCACATCGGACGGGCGCAAGATTCTGTACCAGGAGGACCAGGCCGTGTCAAGAGGCTTAAACAAGGTCCTGATCATCGGCAATCTGGGCCGTGATCCAGAGATGCGTTACACGCCGGGCGGCAAGCCCGTCACCTCGTTCAGCGTCGTGGTCAGCCGGGGCTGGACCACCAGCAGCGGTGAGCGGCGCGAGGCGACGGAGTGGTTCAACATCGTCGCCTGGGGGAACTTGGCCGAGGTTTGCAACCAGTACTTGCGCAAAGGCTCCCGGGTCTACATCGAGGGCCGTTTGCAGACGCGCAGTTGGGACGATCCCGAAGGCCAACGCCACTCGCGCACCGAAGTCGTGGCCAGTGAAATGGTCATCCTCGACAGCCGGGGCGGCAGTGAGCCGGACGACATGGATTTTGACGAGGAGCTGGGGTTCTAGCCCCCCATGGAGTAAGAGACCAATGGCAGAAGATAGACAATTTAACGCGCCCTCGGGCGAACGCAGTGAACGCGGCGACCGTCGCGGCGGGCCAGGCGGCGGCCGGGGCCGCTTCCAGCGCCGGCGCGTGTGCGCATTCTGCGTGGATAAGGTTGACAAGGTCAACTACAAGGATGTCGGCATGCTACGCCGATTCATCTCCGACCAGGGCCAGATTGACTCGCGCCGCCGGACCGGGACGTGCGCGCGCCATCAGCGCCGCCTGACCATCGCGGTCAAACGCGCCCGCTTTCTGGCGCTGTTGCCCTACACGGCCGAACACGTTCGCAGCCACAACGGCTGAGCCACCCGAAGGAAGCACTCATGGCGAAGCCGAAGCACTCGCATCAGCCTGAACCGACCCGCAAGGAATCGGCCCACCGGCGCCGCGAAGACGAACGTAACCGCCGCATGTTGATCGGCCTCGGCATCGTGGCGGGGCTGCTGGTGCTCATCATCGCGGCCGGCGTGGTGCAGGAACTGGTGATCAAACCGCGGCAGCCGATCGCGACGATCAACGGTATCCGCGTCAGCACCGCCGACTACGCTAAACGCGTGCGCTTTGCCTGGTTCCAGGAAAGCCAACAGCAACAGCAGCAGGCGACCGACCCGCAATCCACCAGCCTGCAAGTGCTGGATCAGATGGTGGATGAGAAGCTGCTGCGCGAACAGGCGCAGCAGCGCGGGATCACGGTCAGCGCCGATGAGATCAGCGAGGCGCTGGAACGCTCGTTTGGCTATCAGCGCAACACGCCGACGCCATCGCCGACCCCGCAGATCTCGCCTACGCCGCTGCCGTCGCCGACGCCGGGCGGCTCACCGACCCCAACGCCGCTCCCGACTGCGACACCGGTCAGCCTGACGTCGTACCAGGATCAACTCAAGGACTACGTGGGCAAGATCAAGACGGCTGCCAGCTTCAGCGAAGCGGATTTGCGGGCGCTGGTCGAGATAGACTTGCTGCGCGACAAGCTCTATGAAGCGGTCGGCAAAGACGTGCCGATCACCGAGGAACAGGTGCATGCGCGGCACATCCTCGTCCGCATCATCGAGGCGCAGCCGACGCCCACCCCGCTGCCGGCCGGCCAACCCACGCCGACGCCTGTGCCGGGCGCGGCCGCGACGCCCGCGCCGCGCGATGAAGCTCAGGCGCTGGCCCGGATTATCGAAGTGCAGCAAAAGCTCGGCGCCGGGGGCGACTTCGTTAAGTTGGTGGAGGAGTACTCGGACGACACCGGCAGCGTCGCAGATGGCGGCGACTTGGGCTGGTTCGGCCGCGGCCGAATGGTGCCGGAGTTCGAAGAGGTGGCGTTCAGCCTAC
>CAZYHE010000556.1:0-3616 GCA_964647225.1 uncultured Anaerolineales bacterium | reverse complement strand
CGCCGTTGTCTACGGCGCGCACCAGCCAGACCGCCGGCTCCCAGGCCGCGCCGAACGGGGCCGGCGCCAGGCGCAGGGCGGTGCCGTGCAGGAACAGATCCACGCTGATGTTGGCGAGCGCGGCCTCGCTGATGGCCGCGCCGCCGTGCGGCCAGAGGATCTGGATGCGCGCGTCCACGTCCGCGGGCGCGTTGTCAGCCGTGACGGGCAGCTCCAGCTCGGCCTGGAACGGCTGCGGCATGTAGGTGCGCGCGTCGTTGCCGTGCGCCCACAGGTTCGACCGGCACGCGAAGCCGTTCGGCTGAGCGCTCACGACGAAGCCCGCCACCCGTGCGCTGAAGTAGAGCTTGGTCACGCCATCCCGCGCCGCGCTGATGTCAATGTCGTTGAAGTCCCACACCGGCACGCGGCGGCCCGCAAACTCGGCCAGCCGCCGGACGCCGGTCGCGACGGGCCGGGCCGGTTCGTTGTTTTGCGCCTGCCACAAAGTGACCTCGGCGGCGAAGTCGCAATCCACCGCCCAGCGCGTGCCCGGCTGGAGCAGATAGGCGGTCAGGTTGCCGAGCGTCGCCTCCGTGACCGCCGCGTTGCCGTGCGGCCAGAGGATCGCGAGCGCGGCGTCTACCCCAGCGCTACTTTGGCCGGTCGCGTAGCAGCACTCGACCGTCTGGCCGGGCTGGATATCGAAGGTCAGGCGTGCGCCATCGCGGGCGTGCGGCAGCGGCGCATCGTCGCAAGTCAACGTGTATTCCCCGGCGTCGGCCCCGCGGCGCAGTTTGCCCAGATCCAGCGTCACCTGCCCCGCCGCGGTCGCGCGGATGCGGACGCGTTCGGGGGCCGGCCAATAGGCGAAGATTTGCCCCAAGCCCGCGCCCTGCCAGCGCACCGTCTCGTCGCCGGCCGAGCCGTCGCCGCTGGCGCAGCGCGCCCGATCTGATTCGAACCGATACGCGATGCCGCCGGCCGGCGCCAGGGTCAGCTTTCCGCCGGCCCCCGCGCCGGAGGCCAGCAGCTCGCTCAACGCCGGCAGCGCCCAGGCGCTCGGTTTCGGCGCGCCCGCGGCGGTGAAGAGGCCGAAACTCCGTTCCTTCGGGTTCGGGCCGGGCGGCAAATCGCAGAGCATCCACTTGCCCGCGCCCGCCAGCCCCAGGTCGAACGCTTGCAGCCAGCCGGCGCTTTCGCAGATGGCGGCCTGCTCGGCGGAAAGTTCGTAGCTCGGGTAGCCGAACTCGGTCAGCAGCGCGGGCTTGCCCCCGAACGCGGCGCGCAGCGCGGCCGCCGTCCGCACGTTGTACGTCAGCCAGCGCGACGCGTTGATCGGATAGCGGTGCAGGCTCATGAAGTCGAGCCGGTCGTTGGCCGGGAGCGCCGCCAGCACGGGATCGGTCCACCCGACCGTGAGCAGCCGGCCGGGGTCGGCCGCGCGGATGGCCGCGATCTGCGGCGCCAGCCAGGCCGTGAGGGTCGCGTCCAGCGCCGCCAACAGCGGTTGCCAGGCGCGGGCGTCGGCCGAACGGATGTAGTCGGCGAACGTCCGCAGCAGGTTTTGTTTGCCGGCCCAATCGGTCGCGGCTTTGTGGAGGCTCGTGAAGAGCTGATAGACGTTAGCATAGTTGATGGCGTCGGCGTCCGAGAGGGAGCCGGGCATCTTGCCGGCGCCGCGCGCCCAGGCCAGCGCCTCGGCGGGGCTTTGCTGCGGCGGGTAGGCGGCGGCCAGATCGGGCGAGAGCAAGGGGTTGGGCTGCCCATAGTTCAGCACGGCCAGGTCGTACAGCCGCGGCTCGTTGCGCAGATCGTAGCCGAGGAGGGTCGGGTGGCCGCGATAGCGCGCCGCGATCAGCCCGGCGTGGGCGGCGATCGTCTTGAGATTGGCGGAGCTGTAGTCGGCCAGCGTCAGCAGCAGGAAGACGCCGGCGCGCTCGGCGGCCCGCACGACCGCATCGAGCTTCGTCCAATCGCCCTTCGGGAATTCGTTCTGGAGCGGCGGCGCGACGAAGGTGCGGATCGTGTTGGCGCCGGTGGCGCGCGCCAACCGGAAGTCCGCCTCGATCAGATCCGGGTCGAATTTGCCCGCTTCGAACTGCTGCCAGGCCCGATCGCTGTGGCCGACGTAGTTTACGATGACGGCAAAGAAGGGTTGGCCGTCGGGCGTTTGCAGCCGGTCGCCCCCCAGCGCCGCTGAGACAAGATTTGTTGCCATGTCGCTCGCGCTCCTTCCGAATGGATCGTATGCCAATACGGCTATTCTACCACACTTTCACCGGTTTGTGTGAAGGAAGATCGGAGAGATTGACAAATCCATCTGGGCTGTGCTAGTCTTCTGTGGTGGGGCGCGGCCGCGCGGCATTTTCTGCGGCTGGCTCGGTGCCCAAACACAGGGGCATTCTATCGGAGACCGGCCAGAGCAGGCGGCGGCCCGACCCCAATCAGCCGTGGTGAGAGCAAGGAGGAGCGATGGGCGATGTACCGCTGCACGAGAGGCACCTGGTCACGCCAGGCAAGAAATTCCATCTGCGGGATGTGGACCCGGCCGACTCCGGTGATTTCAAGGAGAAGAAGGAGGCCGGCAAGCAGCTTGTGGCCGACGGGGAAGAGCTGGTGAAACTCCAGGAGTTGCTATACGCCGAGGGCAAGCACGCCCTGCTGATGGTGATCCAGGCGATGGATACCGGCGGCAAGGACGGCCTGATCGAGCACGTCATGCACGGCGTGAATCCGCAAGGCTGCGTCGTCACCCCGTTCAAGGTGCCCACGCCGGAAGAGCTGGCGCACGACTACCTGTGGCGCGTGCATAAAGCGGTCCCGCCGAAGCGCATGATCGGCATCTTCAACCGCTCACATTACGAAGATGTGTTGGTGGTGCGGGTGCATAGCCTCGTGCCGAAGGAGGTCTGGAGCCAGCGGTACGAACAGATCAACCAGTTCGAGAAGCTCCTGACCGAGAACGGGGTCACGATCCTGAAGTTCTTCTTGCACATTTCCAAAGCGGAACAGAAGCGGCGCCTCCAGGCCCGGTTGGACGATCCGGCTAAGCACTGGAAGTTCTCGGTGGGCGATCTGAAAGAGCGGGCGCTGTGGGATGACTACAGCGCCGCCTACGAGGATGCTATCAACCTGACCAGCACGAAGTGGGCGCCCTGGTATGTGATCCCGGCCGATCGCAAATGGTATCGCAACGTGGCGGTCGCGCGCGTGCTCGTGGAGACGCTGCGCGGGTTCAAGATGCAGTTCCCGGAATCGGCGGAGGATTTGTCGAAGATCGTCATCCCGGACTGATGAGAAGATACGCCGACGTGCCAGGGACTTACGAAGTGCCGGCACGTCGGGGGTGCGTTTCACATTGGGGACAGAAATCAGCGGAGCGCCCTGAGCGGAGGTCGGCCGCCGTTTGCCGACCGGAGTCGAAGGGTGCGCAGGGGTCATGGGCAAGACCGCATCCTTCGACTCCGCCCGCTAAACTACAGCGGGCTTCGCTCAGGATGCTTGCGCCTCCAAGCTGAAACACACCCGCACATCGGTGCAGCTAATTCGAGCGCAACTTGAAGTAGTAGGTCCGGTTGATGGGCAGGGTGCAAGAGTTGGCCGTGCAGTCGCCGCGGAACTCGACGAACTGGCC